>NZ_JBHXLV010000238.1:0-9655 GCF_042721685.1 Streptomyces sp. NPDC058459
GCTCCGCATCGCTGACACTACGTCACTCCGTGACGTAGGCCGGCCGCTTCGTGGCCGGCTGAGATCCCGCTCCGCGGTCTCTCGGCGGAGTTCGCTCCGCGAACTCCTGTAGCTGGCTGCAGAAGTGAGGGTATGTCAAGGCTGCTCGAGTTTGCGGGAATCACGCGGATACGGGTCGCGCTCTGCGGCGAGGGGCGCTCCCCCTCCGAACCTGAGCCTCCCCTGCTGGAGTCCCCCACAGTAGCACTTCCGGGGTGCTTCCTTAGCGGAACTGTGAGCAGAAAAGTTACGGGATCTCTGAGAATCCGGGGCGCTCCTCTTCCGGAGGAACGACGTCGGCTTCGCGGAGGATGCTCTGGATCAACTGGCTTCTGTTCTCGGAGAGTTGGCCGTTCTTCTGGGTGGTGCGGGTCTTGCAGAGCCAGGGGCCGATCATCACGCGCTCTCCGTCAACGTCGATCCCCTCCCGGGCGCCAGGAGGACGGCCGTGCCGTTCCACGAAGGCGCGCAGCAGGGTGGCTGTCTGTTCGAAGGAGCGGCGTTTCCTGGTTCTGGGAGTGCTGGGTGTGGCGGGGGTGATGGTCTTCGTCGTGGTCAGGGCAATGTGGTTGGGGGTCAGGCCGAGGCGGACCAGGAGGTGGCGCTGGCCGTCATCGAGAGTGCTCCAGGTGGTGAGTTGGCGGTGCAGCCAGGTGCCGGCTTTCACACCGTCAATCATGGTGTCGCGGCGCAGAGTTGCGGGGTCGCGTCCGGTCTGGAGGTGGCGGGCCAGGAGGTGGTATTTGCGGTGCCAGTCGGGTCCGTACGGGAGGAGCCAGTCGGGGTCGAGGGCGGTCAGACGCGTGTGGCGGGGCTTTGGGAGTTGGCCTTTGCGGGCGAGGCCGCGTTGGTCGACGAGGAACTGGCCGCCGGGATCCTGGGCAGGGATGGCGAGGTGGCCGTGTTCGGCGTGGAAGGCCTCGATGAGGGTCATGTTGCCCTCGAAGGCGGCTTCGTGCTCGTCCCAGATCATGCCGAGTGCGTCGAGTTCAGCAATCCAGTCGGCAGTCAGGGTGCCTCGGCGGTGGGCGGTGCGCTGGCCTGCGATGAAGACTCCCAGGTGGTAGCCGTAGGCGTCGGTGTAGTCAACCGGGACCTTCAGGTGGTCGTGTTCTGTGTGGTAGCGGGTGGCGGCTGCCAGGCCGGCGCGGCGGGGTGCGGAGAGCACCGCGCCAGCGGAGGGCCAGGCCAGCAGGTCCATCGCTTGGGCGATCGCGTGGGGGGCGAGGGTGAAGTCGAAGCGGAACCGGCGGGTGAGGAGGCGGTGGGTGGCACTGTCCAGGCGGTGCGTGGTGGTCTTGCGCGGGGCGCGGGCGGCGATGGTCTGGTCGTGGTGGCGCAGTGCTGCGGTGATCAGCCAGAGGGCTTCGTAGGGGGTGTCGAGGAGGTCGGTGGGGTCGGAGTCGGGTGGGGTGTAGGCGGGGATGACCAGGCTCGCGGTCTTCACGTCGACGGTGGGGGGTTTGCGCAGGGCTCGGCCCAGGGCCTGGACGATCCGGCGCACGCTCTCGGTGCGTGAGGCGAAGACGATCGCGTCGACGGCCGGCAGGTCGATCCCCTCGGACAGGACCTGGGCGTTGGTGATCACAGCACGGTCGGCGCTCGCGAACCGGTCGAGGAGTTTCGCGCGCTGATCAGGTGTGTGGTTGCCGTTGATCGAGGAGACGGACAGGGTGCCGGCCCAGGGCGGGCGCTGCTCGGGTGGGAGGGTGCGCAGGGTGTGGCCGAACTGGCGGGCGAAGTCCGCGGCGTCCGCGACCTGCTGGAAGTAGACGATCACATGCCTGAGATCGTGCTCGGTCATCGCTTTGAGGACGGCCAGGTGCAGAGCGGTCGTCCGGCGCGCGGTCGGGGCGAAGCCGGTGTGCGCGCCGTCGGGGTCGGTCAGGACCGTGCGCAGGTCGGTGTCGGTGATCGTGGGGACGAGGAGCTGGTAGTCGGCCAGGACACCGTCCTCGATCGCCTCGGCGTGGGTGTAGGTGTGCAGGCGGGGGCCGAACACCTTCGGATCGTCCATCGAGGCGATCAGGGACGGGGACTCCCACGCCGGTACGGTCGACGCGGTCCGCTTCGGGCGCGGGCGGGCATCCGGGGCCTCGGCCAAGCGCGGCGCCTCCCACTCATAGGGTGTGGCGGTCAGATACAGGCGGCGCTTCGTGCGGATCCGGGAGGAGTCATGGATCACCGTCCATTCCTTGTCCCAACTACCCGCGGTGCGGTGCGCCTCGTCCACGATCGCGAGATCGAAGACCGGAGCCGGGAAGACGGAGTGCTGGACCTCCTCGATCCGCGGGAGCGAGTCGAGGGTCACGAACACGGTTGCCGGCTCGTTCTTCTTGGCACGCTGGGCCAGCCAGTACGCCAGGTACTCCCCCGACCCCGTACTGCTCGCGCCTGCTTCGGCCAGCACGGGATGCCTGTCCGCGTTGAGCGACGACACCGCCATCAACGACTCGGTCCTGCCGTCTGTGCGGGCCGCTGCCGCCCACTGCGCGATCAGATCCCTGGAGGGCACTACCACCAGCAGGAACTGGATGCCGAGAGCCTCGGCCGTCCTCAGCGCGATCAATGTCTTGCCCGTTCCGCACGCGGAGACCATGTGCCCGCGGCTCCCGGGCTTCCTCAGACCGCGTACCCCGCTGTCCACCGCCGCCTGCTGATCCGCGCGCAGCGTACGGCGGACAGACGCGAAGGTGCCGGCCCCGGGCGTGCAGGTGTCCGGGACGACAGAGCTGGGGTCGATGGCCATCAGGCGGGTCCTCGGGAGCATCTGCGGAAGGTTCGCAGGGGTGGGGCGGGCGGGTGTCACTGGTAGAGGAAGTCGGTCCACCACACCTGGAATCCGTCGACCAGAGCGACAGCATTGTCTGCCACCTGACGGCGCTGAGCGGTGTCATACGTGGCGTACACGGCGTCGAAGGCCGACCCGGGATTGTGGTATTCCGCGGCGAGTCGGCAGAAGAGGGGTGAGGGGCGGAAGACGGTTGTCGCCGCCTCGTCTTCGTCCACCAGCTCCGCGGGAAGCCTGCCGTACATCTCGGAGGCGATGTGGCAGGCCCAGTTGACCAGCTTGCGCGTCGCGGTCGCATCGGCCGCGACGCGGTCGAGGAGGAGCGGGCGGCAGTTGGGATCAGGGCATTCGTCCACCGTCGCGTAGAACAGCTGGTCCAGCAGAGCGGTGTCGTCCTTGGCCGCGAGGTGCGAGTGCAACTCGGACGGCGGCACGAACGTGCGCTGCCGACGGCGGACCGTGGCCGCAGTGTGCACATGATCAGCGCCGATCACGACTTTCTCCACGGCATCCTCCAACAGGCTCATTTCCCGGCATCACAGTTCATCGTCGCGCGCCCTGGATGCGCGGCGGCCGTAGAACAACGAACACGCCGCACAGCGGTAGATCTTCTAGTACGGAGGGCGCCCGCCCGCTCCTCCGCCCTGCGGCACCTCGCCGAGGCCACCGCGCCCCTTCTTCGACCGCACGTCCGGCTTCGTTGCATGACATGCGCAGGCGGATGCCTCAGGGCGATGCAGGACCGGGCTGAGGCTGGGCGGGCACTGGTTGGCTGGCCGCGGGCGTGGCGGTCTGTTCGGCGAGTTTGCGATAGCCCGTCGTGGTGAGAGCATGCCAGGCACGGTAGAAGCCGAAGGCGGTCGCCAGGCCGAAGACGGTGGTGGCGCAGAGGATGAGCAGGCGGTGCTCGAAGGAGTAGCGCAGCATGGCCAGGACCGCAGTGAGGGTCAGGGCCAGGGTGTTAAGGGCCCATCCGCGGCAGATCCGCATGCGGGAGCGCGCGTAGTCCGCCCGGGCTGCCAAGACCGGGAAGTCGGCCAGGCGCAAGCGTGCTTGGGCGTAGGCGGTGTTGGAGGGGAAGAAGCGGGTGCGCAGCCGCCGGCGGTGCGGCGTGAGGGCGGTATCGGCTGCCCGGTCGATGAGGATGCCCAGGGCGTAGGCGGCGGCGAGCGCTGCTCCGGCCACTGCGGACGAGCCCGCTAGGGGGGCGAGTTTGGCCGTGGTAGCTGGGCCGATCAGAGCAATGAGGAGGAGCACGGCTGCGGTGAGCGCGCCGATGCCGACCACGAGGACCTCGATGAACATCGCGGTGGCGGCCGCGAGGGCTGGGGGCTCGGGCTGTGTTGGGCCCGTCATAGGGCGACTCCCCAGATCTGGGCCATGTCGGTGATCATGCTGTCTGGTAGCTCGCTGTTCTTCCAGGCGATGTGCAGGTCGAAGCGGGAACGGATCTGGGATAGCCGTTCAAAGATGATCAGGCTTTCTGGCTGGCTGGCCAGCAGGTAGCGGCCGTGCTTGAGGAAAAGGGCGCTGGTGGGTCCGTACTCGGTGTAGGCACGTTCGAGACGCTCGCGGAAGCGTTCGGTGAACTGGGTGAGTTGCTCGCTGTAGGCGGTGGTGTCGTCGATGGTCTGGGAGAGGGTGTCGATGACTTCGTGGGACAGGTCGGTGCTGTAGGGGTGGTCAGTGAAGGTGCGGTAGATCTGTTCGGCCGTGTTGAGGAGGTGGTTGCTGCGTGCAAGGTCAGGGTGCTGTGCCATGGCTTCTACCCCCCGTTCGACCTCGAGGTCGAATAGTTCGACCAGGGCAATCAGACGGTACAGCGAGCGTCTGACATCGGGGGGTGGGGTGACGCCGGGCTTGTACAGGAGCTTGTGGGACATGCGTGACCACAAGTCGACTGCCTCGGTGCGCAGTTGGATCTCACAGTCGTACGGGTTGCCGTCGGGGTCTTCTTCCCCGCCGACCATGACGGCTTGGACGTGCAGACGGGGGTAACGCAGGCGGTCCTCGTCGCCGGGAGTGTCCCGGTCGTCCTCTACCCACCGGACGTCGAGGCAGTCTTTGATCATTTCCAGGGCGGGGTCGAGCAGACCTCTGTGGGGCACGATGACGCGTACGCCGGCCTTGTCGGTGATTTCCTTCCAGGGGTCGGTGTAGCCCTTGCGGTACATCTTCGTGTTGAAGCTGCTGACCTCCTTGGCGCGGGCGGTCACCTCGCAGGCGATCCCGCGGAGGGCGGTGTGATGCTCCAGGTGTGCCTTGGTTGCCTCGGCTGCCTTTTCGATGCGGGGCCGTTCGTGTTGATAGCGCTGGAAGGCCTCATCGGCGCTCAGGGGCACGGCTGACCCGGCCAAGCGTTGGGGAGGGTGCCGCGGAACATCACGCCTGGGCCGGTGGGAGCGCGTGCCCGTTGTGGGCAGGCGTGGCTTGTTTGGGGAGGGCGCGGATTGTCTCGAATCCAGGAAGTGTCTCGGCCTGGGTGGGCTGCTCAGGGCGCTGAGTGGGTGGTTTGGGAGGGCGGCCCGCTGCTGCTCCGCTGCTGGTCTTGGTGACGGTCGAGGTGACTGTCACCGTCGTCCGGCCGTCGCCGAGGTCCTCTACTTGGATGGTTCCGTCCTGCATGGCTTCTACCGGGGCGACGAGGAAGGCACCGTTGGACAGGTCCACCCGCATTTTCTGGAGCCTGTTACTGATGAGTTCGGTGTTCTTCTCGAAGGTGCCGATGGGGACGTCGTTCTCGGCGAGGAACGCGGCGAGGTCGGCCTGGTGCGCGTCGCGCAAGTGGGTGCGGATGAACTCTGTGGGGTCCAGTGTCGGGGTGGGGCTCTGGAGTTCCACCATCGTGGCCAGGACGTAGTTCATACGGGTGTCGGAGTCCGTGCAGCGGCTGTTGACCCAGTTCATCGCGGTGTCGTGGAAGCGGCGGGTCAGTTCCCTGGGGTCGTTTTGATGCCGACAGCCCAGGAACTTCTCGAGGAAGAAGCGGGCAACGTCCTTGCCCGATGTCTGGGGGTCTGCGGCCCATCCCTGAAGCCCTGATTCAGCCAGCCCCTCTTCGGAGAAGAGGGCTACTTTGTACACCTTGGATTTCTGGGTGAGCAGGAGGTCATCGAGGTACTGCATGGCGAAGGTGCGCAGGCCGTCGGTGACGATCTCGTTGGTCTGCATGCCGGTCTCGTGCTCGAGTTTGACCATCAGCAGCGCCTGCTGGCCGTCCAGGCGTGCGGAGGCGACCAGGAGAAGCCCGGCCGGGTTGTTTCCTCCTTGGCTGTCGCGCAGTGCGTGTGCCAGCTCCCCGGAGACTTGGACGAGGTCCTGTTCAGCGCCGAGGAAGGCGCGGACCGCGTCGGGCAGGGGGGACTTGAGTTCCGGGTCCTCGATGACCTCGCGCCCCAGACGGGCGAAGACGTCACGCAGTTTGCCCTGGAGTTCGTAGCGCACGTCTTCGTCCAGGCGGCAGAACGTCTGGCTGAGCTGGAGCGGAAAGAGCTCCTCGCCCTGGGCGCTCCTGGGCACTACGTGGACGATGGCCTGGTCCACGACGAGGTCCCCGAAGTCGGTCCGCACTGCCCACCCCACGCATCCCGCCCGTACCCCCGTAGGCCGGACGCCGTCTCGCCAGACGCCGTCCGGAGCGGAGCCAGCCCCGGCCCGCGACGTACGTCTGTGCGACATCACCTGGCCTGGGGCAGAGCGGGCCCGTTCTGGGCCTGCCCGTGTCACGTGCCAGCAATCGTGCCGCTCATCGTAACGGAGCGTGCGAAGGCCATGGCAGGGATACCGGGAGTGGTGGCTGAACTTCGCCGGTGCGATGAAGTGTGCCGACAGCCTGATCCCGTACGCCGCTCTCCGACGTGTCCACTGGCGGCCGTGCATGATTCTCCTTCGGTTCCAGGGGTGGTGTCGCACGTGCGCCGGTGCCGGTTGTAGGGGGTTGGAAGTGACGCATGCACCGCCCGTCCTGAGCGCCACCGCGTTCCCGATCTCCGCCGTGCCCGAAAGGCATCCGCTTTCATACCCCCACGCCAGTCCCTTTGACTCGCCGCGTTCCCGCCCGTCTCTGCGACGGCAGGCGTCAGATTCACGCCCCCATCCTCCGGGGAGCCTGTGGCCTATCGGGCGGGGCAGCGATGGCCGGTTCGGCCGTGTGGGTCGGCTTTCGTATGCGATGGGGAGGGTTAGGCGGCGAAGCCGATGTTGGTGACGTACTCGTACTGGCCCCACTGCGAGCCGAGGTCGACGATCTGCTCGATCCAGGCGTCGTCCAGGGCCCGGTCATCGCCGGAGGACCAGGCGTCGATGATGGCCTCCCAGCGGCGGATGTTAAGAGTGCGGAATTCCACGACCCGCTGCTGGGAAGGTCGCACGCCGGACTGATTGAGCGGGTGGATCTCGACGCGGGTACCGCGGCCTGTGCGGTTGAGGCGGGCCAGGAGGAAGCGGGCGACGTTGTGGCGGCGGACCGTGCGGTAGGCGGCGTCGATCCGGGCGAGGTTGTGCGGGGTGGGATTGCGGGTGCCGGCCAGCCACGCCTTCACGGTGCGGTCGGTGACAGTCAGGCCCGCCTCGTAGGCGGCGGCGCGGGCGCGGGGGGTGCGGGTGAGGTAGTGCAGACGGGCCATCATGCCGCGCCGCGTGGTGACCGGAGAAGCGATGAACTCGGCGAGAGCGTCGAGCTGGCGGGCGACGGCCTCGTAGCCCTTGATGCCTTGGGCGCCGTACTTGCCGAAATCAATGGTGCGCTCGGGCACGTGAACTCCCCTCCCCTGTCAGTTCTCGTCGGTGGGTCCGGCCGCGGCCGGGTCGGTGGGTGCGGTGCCGACGACGTATACGTCCTTGACCTTCACTTCGGAAACTCCACGGCCTTCCGGGAAGACACGCCGCCAGTCGCCGGTGACGTGAAGTTCGTCGGTGCCCATCACGCGGACGACCGCCAGGCCGGCGTCATGCGCCTTGAGGGCTTTGGCCCAGAGGTTGGCGAAGGCCTGCGAGCGAATCAGGTGCATCCAGTCCGGACGGTACAGCTCCCGGTTGTAGTTCGACTCCCCCATCGTCGAGACGAACTTCGAGTACATCGCCTTCACGTACTCCAACATCACCTCGTCCCCCTCGGCGATAGCCCGGTCCCGGGCCTCCTTGAGAGTGATCCGGAACTTCTCCAGCAGGCTCTCCGTCGCACCCGAGGTGAACGACTCATGGATCTCGGGGGGTTCGCACAGGGCATACTTCGGGCCGGACAGACGCAGCAACAGGCGCAGGGTGGGCTCGGTGACCCAGAGCGGGCCGGGCTCGTCCCGGTTGCCGATCGGGTTGGGCAGATACGCGCCGTGCTCCCAGGCGGGCGGGGTGATCAGGTGGACCCCGGCCCGGCGCCGGTCATGCCCGCCGCCGGTGGAGTGCTCAAGCTGGCCGAGCGGCAGGTGCGTCTTGAGCGCGCTGAGATAGGCGCCGTTGATGTCCAGGGCCGTCACCTCATGCCGACCTGCGGGCAGTTCGGGGCGGGTCCACCTGGGGCGGGCCTCCCAGATCTGGTCGGCGCCGCGGGCGGACTGCTTGCGCAGGATGTCAGGGATCCAGGGGTGGGCGACGATCGCGTAGCGGCCGCCCCTGCGGGTCTCGTCCAGCAGGGCCATCGCATCCGGGATCGCCTGCTTGACCAGGGCCGCGGTCGCCGCCTCCACATCGCCCTCATGTGCCTCGAGCACCTCGGCCACAGCCACCGCGATCACGTCGGACGACGGGTCGGTGGTGGACGCAGCCCGCACACGCCGGCCCGCGGGCACGGTCGTCACCGTCTTCGCGGTGCGGCCCTGAAGCCGCTTGGCAGGGGCGGCGGGTGCGGGGGCTCTCGCTGAGCACTGGGCAGGGTCGAGGTGCTGAGGGAAACCGGCGACTTGGTGGCCGGCGGGCTGCCCGCACAGGACACACGGCTCGGGCACGGCCAGAGCTTCGACGTCGTCCATGTCGTCGCCTGCGGCCAGGCCTCCGCCGGGTGTCGGGGCTGGTGTGCTCTCGTCCAGTGCGGGCTGGGGCGCGGTGGCTTCGTCTGCGGGCGGCGGGGCGGGGTGTGCGAGTTTCGCGGCCAGGCCATCCAAGAGGTAGGCGTACTTCGCCCTGAGCTCCCCGGAGGGATCCCGGCCAGTCTCCCACCCCGCGACCGTGGACGGGCTCACGCCGAGAGTCCGGGCCACCTGGGCCTTCGACAGGCCGGCCCGCTCACGCAGGTCACGGCGCACCTGAGCTTCGGGGAGCGCGGGCTGGGGGGTGAGGGAGGCGAGCAGCGAGTCGATCGCGTCGAAGTCGCTCATCGGTCCGCGGCTCTCAGATGTAGGTGACGGGGTTGCGGGACAGGTGCGGGCACGGGGTGGGGCGGCCCACCCGTGCATCGCCGCGCAGCAGGTCGCCCTCAAGGGCGTAGCGGTCGCCGTGCTTGGAGATCCCGGTGATCCTCGCGACGGCGAGCACCGTGCCGCCGGTATTGATGATCTGCACCTCGTCCTGGGACAGAGCCCGGTCGGCGTTGAACTTCCAGATGCCGCGCCCCGCCTGCCAGACTTCGTCTTCAGACATCCCGGGACGCCATCCGATCGTGGCGCGCCCCAGCCCGTCGCCGGTGCCGGCGGGCCGCTCGGCACCCAGCTGGATCTGCAGCACCCCGTCCGCCCTCCCGCAAAGAAACTCTTTAACTTGTTGCGAAGTTACCAGCAGCACGGGTAACTTCGCAACAAGTTAAAGAGTTACCAACGCGTCCGGCGGACACACGAGCCCGTCGCCGCCCCGGCAACCAGGGGCGACACATATGCGGGGCGGTCTCCGTGAGAC
>NZ_JBHXLV010000239.1:0-9611 GCF_042721685.1 Streptomyces sp. NPDC058459
GCCTCGCGCCGGGCGGCGGGCCGGCCCCGGCCGGGGCGGGAGTCGAAGTAGCGGCGGGCGCCCCAGCCGAGGACCGCCTCGGCGAGCAGCAGCCCGGCGCCGGAGTCGAGCTGACCGAGCTGTTCGGCGGCGTACCGGCAGTAGGAGCAGGCGTCCAGGTGCTGCCGGACGTCGGGCAGTACGGCGCCGCCCCGGCGCACCGGCACGTCGAGCAGCCGGTTGTAGTGGCGGCACTCACCACCCGGGGCCAGCTCGCGGTGTGCGCGCAGCACACCCGCCCGGAGCTTCTCCCGGCTCTGTTCGAGCGCGGCGGCCGCGCCGACCGGGTCCACGCCGAGCAGTGCCGCGGGGACGGCCACGGGCTCGGCCTCCACCTCGGTGTGCCACAGCAGCGCCTGTTCGAGCCGGGGCAGCGTGTGGAAGGCCCGCTCGGCGAGGGCCCGGTTCTCCGGGGTGAGCGAACGCGCGGCGCGCATGCCGCGCCCCCCGGCGGGCTTGCCGAGGCCGGGCAGCGCCGCGGTGACCCGCTCGGCGGCCGCCCAGCCGAGGACGGTGTCCCGTACGGCCACCAGCAGGCGGGGGCGCAGTGCGTCGGCGGGCTCGCCGAGGGTGAGCCGGTCCAGGGCCTGGTGGAAGACGGCGGCGGTGACCATCTGGGCCAGCGGGCCGGGGCCCGCGAGGCAGATGACGGCGTAGTCGGAGGCGGGCTGCCAGTGCCGGGCCATCAGCAGCGCGGCGGCCTGGGACGCCCCCGTTTCCGCACCCCCGCGCAGGGCGGCGGCTGTGAACTCGTCGGACTCCCCCGCCGCCATGCCGGGCAAGTAGGGAAGAGGAGGCTGAGGGGTGGTCACTGGGGGGATTCCTTCGGGGCGTGCGGAGCGTGGGAGCGAACCTCCGGGATGCGCACGGGAGCGGGACCCACAGGCCCACGGTCGTGGTGGCTCCGGCCCGGTCGCCCAACTGCCGGATCGGTCCCGGACTTCACCCCCGCACGGGAGTGTCACCCTCGCACAAGATCTCCACACGCAACAAGGCGCACGCCCCACATCGACGGGTTTGCAGGGAAGTCGGAGCCGGCCGGAGCGGGGTCAGCTCCGCCAGGACCGGAGCCGGTCGGCCGCGCCGTACACGTCGGCGCGGCCGGCGGTCACGTCGCGGACGAGGTCGACGAGGGCACCGTACGGCGGGTCGACGCCGGCGCCGCTGATGTGCAGATAGGCGACGGCGGTGGCGCAGGCGAAGCGGGCGTTGGCCGCGGGCAGCGGGCGGAGCACGGCGAGGGTGTGCAGCAGGGCGGCGGCCCGCCAGGCGGCGTCGGAGTCGACGCCCGGCCGGGGCGGGTCCACGCGGTGCCGGGCGACGGCGGCGACCAGGGCGGAGAAGTCGTCCACCGCGGGCTGGTCGGGCAGCACGTCCTCATGGCGCTGGAGCAGCCAGGGGACGTCGATGTGGATGACGGGGGGTATCACCGCTCAGGCGGCCTCACCCGTGGCCGGGACGGCCTCGTCGTCGGGGAACGCGGCGGCGAACTCCGCCGCGTGCGCGGTGAAGAAGGCCCGGAAGGTCTCCGCGCCCTCCTTCAGCGCCCGGTGCCGGGCGATGTCCGCCGCCGCCGCGTCCCGCACCAGGGCCTTCATCGATGTACCGCGTTCCTTGGCGATCTGCCGCAGGTCCGCGAGTTCGCGCTCGCTGAACTCCACGTTGAGAGCTGGCATGCCCTCACGGTACCGCGAGGGTACTCACCCGTAAATCGGGCCAGATCAGGTGCCCGCGCCCCCGGTACCCGGGGTTCTCGACGTGTCGCGCGGCCGACACCAGCAGACGCGCCGCCCTCAGATCCCTCACATATGAGCACAAAAAGTGTCTTATTTCCTTCATGCATACACCTTCGCGGCGTACTCTCCTCCGCGTCCCGCTCGCGGCCGCGGGCGCGGGACTCCTGGCCGCCTGCTCCGACTCCGGTCCCCGGCCCCGGCCCGGACCGCGCGGCACGATGATGGCGGCGGGGAACTTCGTCCCGCCGGGGCCGGCCGGTTACGTCGAACCGTCGGGTCCGGAGGTGCGGGCCGCCGAGCGGCGGCGCGGCTCGGGCCGGGTGCGCATGTTCACGCTCACGGCCGGCGAGACCACGCTGGACCTGGGCGGCCGGTCCGTGCGCACCTGGGCGTACCAGGACACGCTGCCCGGACCGCTGGTGCGGGCGACGGCCGGTGACGTACTCAGCATCACGCTCGCCAACCGGCTGCCGGAGACCACCACGCTCCACTCGCACGGCGTCCGGCTGCGCAACGACATGGACGGCGCGCCGGGCCTCACCCAGAACTCCGTCCCCGCCGGGATGGACTTCAACTACCGCTTCACCGTCGCCGACCCCGGCACCTACCTGCTGCACAGCCACGTCGGCATGCAGCCGGACCGGGGCCTGTACGCGCCTCTCGTGGTGGACGACCCGAGGGAGCCGCTGAAGTACGACAAGGAGTGGGTGATCGTCCTCGACGACTGGGTGGACGGTGTCGACGGCTCCACCCCGGAGAAGGTGCTTCAGCAGCTCAAGCCGGGCGGCGGCATGGCGATGATGGGCCCTCAGCGCCCCACCGCCCACCCGCACGAGCACCCGATGCCGGCCATGCCCCACCCGCCGAGGAACACCGGCCCGGACCGCATGCTGCACGGGTCGAGGAGCCGCATCCTGGACGGGGTCGGCGGCAATGTCGCGTACCCCGTCTACCTGGTCAACGGCCGCAGGCCGGGTGCGCCGACCTCGTTCAGGTGCCGTCCCGGTGAGCGGGTGCGGCTGCGGATCATCAACGCGGGCTCGGACACCGCCTTCCGGGTGGCGCTCGGCGGCCACAAGCTCACGGTGACGCACACCGACGGCTACCCGGTCCAGCACCGGGAGACGGACGCCCTGCTGGTCGGCATGGCGGAGCGGTACGACGTGCTGATCACGGCCAAGGACGGGGTGTTCCCGCTGGTCGCGCTGGCCGAGGGCAAGGGCGGCCAGGCGCTGGCGGTGCTCCGTACCGACAAGGGCAGAAGCGTTCCTCGTGCGGACGTCAGGCTGCCCGAGCTGGACCGCGAGGTGATCCCCGCGCGCCGTCTGCTGCCCGCCGAGTCCGTCGCCCTGGACCACCGCCGGCCGGACCGCCAGATGCGCATCAGGGTCACCGGCACCATGGAGAAGTACGACTGGGGCTTCAACCACAAGCAGTACGACGTGCGGCAGCGGTACCCGGTGCGGTCGGGCGAGCGGGTCCGGCTGACCCTGATCAACGCCACCGACATGTGGCACCCGCTGCATCTGCACGGCCACACCTTCGCGCTGACCGGCATCGACTCGGTGGGCGCCCGCAAGGACACCGCCGTGGTCCTGCCGCACCGCAAGCTGGTCATCGACTTCGACGCCGACAACCCCGGTCTGTGGATGCTGCACTGCCACAACCAGTACCACTCGGAGAGCGGCATGATGACGGTCCTCGGCTACAGGAAGTGAGCCGGTGACAGGCGTCCGTAGGGCCGTCCCGCCGGCGGATCAGTGGGCGCTCAGCCAGGGCCGCACCCGTCTGCGGGCCTCGTGCAGCCGGGACTTCAGGGTGCCGAGCGGAATGCCCGCGCGTTCGGCGGCCTCGGCGTACTCCAGCTGGCACAGGTCCCGGTAGACCAGTGGCGCCACCAGGTGCGGGTGTTCTCGCTCCAGCTGGTCCAGCGCCTCCAGCAGGTCGAGCCGGGAGCCCGCGATGACACTGGTGGTGCGGGGGTCGGCGGGCTCCGTCAGCTCGTCGGGCGCGGGCTGCTCGGCGGCCCGCCGCCTCAGCTCGCGGTACTTCTGCCGGCAGCAGTTGGCGACGACCGTGTACAGCCAGGTGCTGAAGCGGCTGCGGCCCTCGAAGCCGCCGATGTTCCGGGCCACCTGGAGCAGGACGTCCTGCGCGGCCTCCTCGGCGTCCTCCCGGCAGGGCAGGAAGCGCCCGCAGCGGCGCACCACCTCCGGCCGCAGCTCGGCCAGCAGCCGGTCCAGGGCCGCCCGGTCGCCCGTCGCCGCCAGACGGGCCAGCTCTTCGGCCCTCGCCGCGTCCAGCACGTAAGCTCCTCCTCGGAGTCGATCTCAGGGCAGGCATGATAGTCGTATGCACTCCCCGGAGCGGATCGGCCGCTACCGCCTCAGACGGCGCCTCGGCAGCGGCGCGTTCGCCACCGTCTGGCTCGCCCACGACGACGAACTCGACGCCCCGGTCGCGGTCAAGGTCCTCG
This sequence comes from Streptomyces sp. NPDC058459, assembly GCF_042721685.1. NCBI lineage: Bacteria > Bacillati > Actinomycetota > Actinomycetes > Kitasatosporales > Streptomycetaceae > Streptomyces > Streptomyces sp. NPDC058459. The sequence goes on from NZ_JBHXLV010000239.1 coordinate 4,252, forward strand.
CCGACAACTGGTCCCACCGCCTCGATGTGCGCGAGCGCTTCCTCTCCGAGGCACGGCTGCTGCGCCGGGCCGGGTCCAGCCGGGTGGTGCAGGTCTACGACATCGGCGAGCTGGACGACGGCAGGCCGTACTTCGTCATGGAGTACGCCGACGCCGGCACCCTCGCCGGCCTGCTCGCCGACGGTCCGCTGCCGGTCGCCGAGGCGCTGGAGCTGACGTCGCTGGCCGCGCGGGGCGCCGCCGCGCTGCACGAGGCCGGGATCGTGCACCGGGACATCAAGCCGACCAACCTGCTCATGAGCACCGCCCCGGACGGCGGGCGCCGGCTGCTGCTGGCCGACCTGGGGCTGGCCAAGAGCCTCGCGCAGGCGTCCGCGCTCACCCTCGCCGCGGGTTCGGCGGGCTATCAGCCCCCGGAGCAGGCCGAGCCGGGCTCGGGCATCGACGAGCGCGCCGATGTCTACAGCCTGGGCGCGGTGGGCTACGAGCTGCTCACCGGGACCGTGCCGGGACCGCCGGGCAGGGCCGTACCGCCCACCCGGGCGCGGCCGGGGCTGGAGGCCGGCGTGGAGCGGGCGGTGCTGCGCGCGCTGGAGCCGGACCGGGAGCGGCGCTGGCCGTCCGCGCGGGCGTTCGCGGACGAACTGGACCGGCTGGCGGCGGACACCGGCCGAGCCCGCCGCCCCGGCACGGTACGGCGCAGGCGCGCGCTCCTCGCCGGGGCGGCCGCGGTGGCCCTGCTGACCGCCGGGGGCGCGGTGGCGCTGGTGCCGCACCGGCCCGCCGGGGGCGCGGGCGAGGAGGCGCGGGTGCGGGACGCCTCCGGCCGGATCGCGGTGGAGGTGCCCGCGGGCTGGGACCGGGAGGTGCGCGACTCCGGGTGGAACCCGCGGGCGCTCGGGCTGCCGCCCGGGGAGCAACCGGGGCTGGTGGTGGCCGGCGACCTGTCCCGCTGGTCCGACCTTGGCACGCCGGTGAACGGTGTCTTCGTGGGCGTCGGCGCGGACGGTCTCACCGGCCGGGTGGACGCCCTCGCGCACGCCGGCTGCCGGAGTGCGGACCGGCACGCGTTCACGGGGCCGGGCTGGCGGGGCACGGTACGGGTGTGGCGCGGCTGCGCGGGCGGCGGCTCGGTCACCGAGTCCGCGCTGCGCCCCTCGGGCGGCGCGGGCGGGCCCCAGGTGTACGTACAGGTGCGTCAGCTCGGCGACCCGGACGCCACCGATGGCATACTCCGCTCGCTGCGGGTCACCTGATCAGGGGGAACCGGTGTCCGGCGTGGCGGCGGGGCCCCGGTGGGCGGAGACTTCTGCGGGCGCGGAAGTTTTTTCCACCGCGTCCGAACTTTTCCACCGGACGGCGCATCGGAGGGTGTGACGGCGCATCCGGCGCCGACGGTACGCGCACCCGTGTGCCGTGGATCATCAGGGAGGCTTACCCGACATGGCGAACTCATCCCCGGCCAGGCGGCGCGGGGCCCTGCTCGTGGGCTCCGCCGCCGTACTGGGCCTCCTGACCGCCTGCGGCAACGGCGACGTGGGCGCGGCACCGGCGAAGACGGTGTCCGGCTCGGCCGCGCCCGCGACCGAGTCCCCGGGCGGGACCAGCACGTCCCCCGACCCCGCCGGCACCCCCTCCCCGGTGACGCAGAGCGGCGGCACCACGACCCCCAGCTCGGCACCGGACACGGCGACGAGGACCGTCAAGCCGGACAGCGCGAAGAGCACCCGCTGCCACACCTCCGAGCTGCGGGCCGCCGTGGGCCGCAACGACCCGGGCGCCGGGCAGGAGAACTTCCCGGTCGTCCTCACCAACAAGTCGTCCCGCACCTGCACCCTGCGCGGCTATCCGGGCGCCGCCTTCGTGAACGCCTCCGGCACCCAGCTGGGCCGCGACCCCGAGCGCACCTCCGGCTCCCCGGTGACCGTGACGCTCCGGCCCGGCCAGAGCGCGTGGGCCGGACTGACGTTCTCCAACCCGAGGGTCAGTGGCGCGAAGTCGGGGAAGCCGGCCTCGCTGGTGGTCACCCCGCCGGACGAGCGTGACCCGCTGAAGGTGACGTGGACGGGCGGCGCGGTGCCGGTCTCGGGCAACTCCTCCTCCGTCCGCCTGACCGTCTTCGCCCCCGGTTCGGGCGCCTGACCGGGCACGGTGGCGCCGGGTCCCGGCCGGCCCGGCGCATCGGCGTCCGTTCTCCTGAGCGGGCACAGCACCACAGGTCCGGAGGATCGCCCTGAACACCCCGCTCGCCGAGGCCCTGTCGGCCGTCCTGCTCGCCGCCGTGCTCGCCTGGGCGGTGGTACGGCCCTCCGGCAGGCCGGAGGCGGTGCTCGCGGTGCCCGCCGCGGGCGTCGTCATCCTCACGGGCGCCATCTCGCTGGACCACGCCCGCGCCGAGGCGGCCCGGCTGGGCCCGGTAGTCGGGTTCCTGGCCGCGGTGCTCGTACTGGCGCACTTCTGCGACGTGGAGGGACTGTTCCGGGCGTGCGGGGCCTGGATGGCGCGCCGGTCCCGGGGGCGGCCGGTGCGGCTGCTGACGGCGGTGTTCGCGCTGGCCTCGGTGATCACGGCCGTACTGAGCCTGGACGCGACGATCGTGCTGCTGACCCCGGTGGTGTTCGCCACAGCCGCCCGCTCCGGGGTGCGCCCGAAACCGCATGTCTACGCGTGCACCCATCTGTCGAACACGGCGTCCCTGCTGCTGCCGGTGTCCAATCTGACGAACCTGCTGGCCTTCGCGGCGAGCGGGCTGTCCTTCACCCGGTTCGCGGCGCTGATGGCGCTGCCGTGGCTGGCCGCGATCGGTGTGGAGTACCTGGTGTTCCGGCGTTTCTTCGCCCGCGACCTGTCGGCGGCGGCGCCCTGGGCCCGGGACACCGGGGAGGAGCCGCCGCTGCCGGTGTTCGCCCTAGTGACCGTGGGCTGCACGCTCGCCGGGTTCGTGGTGGCGTCGGCGGTCGGCGTCGATCCGGCGTGGGCGGCGGCAGCGGGGGCGCTGGTGCTGGCCGGGCGGGCCGTGGTGCGCCGGCGGGCCACCCCGCTCTCGGTGGTGCGGGCGGCCGCCCCGCTGTTCCTGATCTTCGTGCTGGCGCTGGGTGTGGTGGTGCGGGCGGTGGTGGACAACGGGCTCTCGGACGCGCTCGGGCACCTGCTGCCCTCGGGGAGCGGGTTGCCCGCGCTGCTGGGGATCGCCGCGCTGGCCGCCGTGCTGGCCAACCTGATCAACAACCTGCCCGCCGTGCTGGTGCTGCTGCCGCTGGCCGCGCCGGGCGGGGCGGGCGCGGTGCTGGCGGTGCTGCTGGGCGTGAACATCGGCCCCAACCTCACGTACGCGGGTTCGCTGGCCACCCTGCTGTGGCGGCGGATCGTGCACCAGCACGACGAGGGCGTGGACCTCGGGGAGTTCACCCGGCTGGGTCTGATCGCCGTGCCCTCGGCGCTGGCGGTGTCAGTGGTGGCACTGTGGGGGGCGCTGCGGATCTTCTGACGGGTGGCGTGGCTTCGAGGAGGGCATCGGATGCGTGCGGTCGTCCGGCTCGTCGAGGGCACCTGGCCCGCCTGTGTGGACGCCGTGCGCGTGCACGCCTCCGTACGCCCGTGAGGTGGTGCTGCCGCATGTGTCGGGGCCCGAGGTGCCCGGTGCGGCGCACGGCGCGTTCGCGGGGCTGCTGGGGCGGGAGCGGGCCCGGGAGGCCGATCCGGCGGACCGTCTGGAGGAGCCGGGCGACGGCTCGGCGACGGCACTGCTGGACGCGGCCGCCGAGCGCCTGGGACGCACGTGTGTGCGCGAGGAGCGGTCGGCCCGTCCGGAACGCGAGGTGGCCGCGGCGGCCGGGGGCCCGGACCTGCTGGTGTGGCCCGGACAGGCGCCCGGTCCCGGCACGGTCCCCCCGCCGCCGCACCACCACTGACCTGCGGCTCAGCGGTGCCGGCCGCCGAAGCCGCCGCTCCCGTGCCGGTGCCCGCGCCGCCCGCCGTGCCGGCCGCAGCGGTGCCGGTGCGAGGAGCAGGTGTCGTCGTCCGTCGCGCTCGGCGTCGGACTGGCGGACGGTGTCGGCGTGGGGCTCGGGGCCGGACTCGCGGGGCGTACGGACGAGCTCGGCTTCGCGGAGCGCACGGAGGGGCTCGGCTTCGCCGGGGTGCGGCGGGCCGGGGCGTCCGTCGCTCCCTTGCCCCAGTTGACGGTCTCCATCTGGGGGGCGTTCTGGGCGGTGTCCACGACCCAGCGCTCGACGGCGGTCTCGGCGCGGTTCTTCAGCACCAGCGCGCCGGAGCCGTCGGTGGCGGCCGGGGTCAGGGCCAGGTTCTGGTTCCAGCGGGGCACGAGGGTGCCCTGGAGGGTGAAGTCGTAGCGGATGAAGCGGCCGTCGGTCCCGGTGGCCGAACAGGGGGCGAGGCGGACCGAGTAGCCGAGGCGGGAGTCCAGGCAGAGAGCCGGTGCCGCGTCGCTGCGCAGCCGGCCGTCCGGCTCGTACCGCCAGCGCTGGCCGGGGTCGGCGGAGCAGGTGACGACCTCGGTCTCGGCGCCCGCGACGGCCGTCCTGCCGACGATGCCGACGCAGCGCCCGGAGGCCACGTTGTGCAGCCGTCCCCGCACGGTGGGCCGGTTGCCGTCCGCGCCGGCCCAGGACGGCTGCGGCGCGGGCCGGGAGGTGCCCGGCGTCGGGGTCGGGGTGGCGTCGTGGGCCGTGGCGGGGCCGCCGTCGGAGCCGAGCACCGACCAGAGCACGAGGGGCACCGCGACGAGGGCGACGACGGTGGCGACGGCCAGCGAGACGTTACGGCGGCGGGCGCGCCGGGCCGCGCGGTGCGCGGTGCGCCCGGCGGGAGCCTGGTCCCCCTGGGTGGGTGCGGGCGGGGGCGCGAACTCCTCACCGCCGGCGGGCATGGGTGGCAGCGGTACGGGCGGTGCGGCGCTGTCGTCGGCGCGGGCGGCGAGGTAGGCTGCGGCGCCCCAGCCGAGCACGGCTTCGGCGAGGGCGAGTCCGAGCCCGTCGTTGAAGCGGGCGAGCTGGTCGGCGGTGCGGGCGCAGTGGCCGCAGCCGTCGAGGTGGCCGCGCAGGTCGGGGTCCATGGCGAGTCCGCCGCCGCGCCGGAAGGTGACGTCCAGCATCCGCAGATAGCGCCCGCACTCGGCGTCGGGGGCCAGTTCGCGGTGGGTCTGGAGGCACTCCTCACGCAACCGGTCGCGGGCGCGGCCGAGTTCGACGGCCGCGCTCTCCTCGTCCAGCCCCAGGAGCGCGGCGGGTACCGTGAGGGGCTCACCCTCGACCTCGGTGTGCCACAGCACCGCGCGGGACGCCTCGGGCAGCCGCTGGAACGCGCGCGCCAGCAGCCGCCTGCCCGGCGCCGGGAGCAGC
>NZ_JBHXLV010000240.1:0-9588 GCF_042721685.1 Streptomyces sp. NPDC058459
GGGTGGGCCAGGGCCAGGTGTACACCGAGCGGGTGGATATGTACGCGTAGCGGTCGGCGCGGTCCTTGAGCAGACGGGCCGTCTCCAGCACCGACTTCGGCGCGCCCGTCCAGGTGTCCACCACGGCGTCCCAGTGGCTGTCGTCGGCGGTGAGCGCGGCGAGACCCTCGGGTGAGGTGCGGTCTCCGTGCAACGACCTGACGTCCGGCGGGGATTGGCGGTTGCCCCGGTTGAACGCGGTCACCTCCCAGCCCCGCTCCAGCGCGGCCTCCACCACGGCCCGGCCCACGAACTCGGTTCCGCCCAGCACAAGAAGTCTCATGCCGGCGATCGTGCCCCGAGCGGACGCGGTCCGCACACGCGTCCGCTCAGAGCTGACCCGCTCAACCCGCCGTAGGCGGGGTGTACTTGTAGCCGACCCGGCGGACGGTCTGGATGGCGTGCCGGTACTGGGCGCCCAGCTTGCGGCGCAGCCGGGCGATGTGGACGTCGACGGTGCGGCCGTCGCCGACATGGCCGTACCCCCACACCGTGGTGACCAGCTGGTCGCGGGTGTGCACCCGGTGCGGATGGGTCACGAGGTGCGCGAGCAGCTCGAACTCCAGATACGTCAGGTCGAGTTCACGTCCGTCCACATGGGCGATCCGCCGCTGGGTGTCGATCCGCACCACCGGCTCGGGGGCCTGCTCGGCCGGGGCGGGGACGGCCACCGGGGCGAAGGGGGGCCGCTGGTCCGCGGGGACCAGGACCAGGTAGCCGACCATCGGGGGACGGCCGGGGAGGTCGGGCAGGGTGTGCGGCGGGGCGGGCAGCCAGGTGGCGCCGGGCGGCAGGAGCTCCGCCACGGCCGACGCGACCGTCTCCGCGACGGTGGGGGAGGGCAGGTGCCACTCCTCGTCCCGGTCGACGGCGCGCAGCCGGTGCCGGGGGGCGGCGGCCGGGGCGCCGGGGCGGTCGGTGAGGGTGGTGGCGGTGGACTGAGGACGGTGGGTCGCCATGAGAGGTCAGCTCTTTCGCGCGAGGAGTGTCGTCGGGCGAGGCGGCGACCGCGGCTCGTGACCGGGTGCGCGCCGGGAAACGTTCGTCGTTCCGCGCTGGCCGGAGGCCGGGGAGTCCGTGAGGCCGGTGGTGTACGGCGCTCAGGGATCTACGGTGCTCAGAGGGCCCGCGCGACAGCCGCGCGGCAACACACTCGGTCGAAGTCGTCATGCTGACGGGAAGGCCAGAACGGCTCCAGGTCGTCACGACCCGTAGCTACGCAGTTCTGGAAGCCGACCATGGGCCTATTGAAGCAGAAGCGGGCGCCGGGCAGCAGCCTTCTCTCACCCCTTGGACGCGTCCTTGACGCCTTCTTGGCCGAAAACCACTGCTGGCCAAGGTAGCCCGAAGGGGCGCCCGCCAACTCGGCGGGCGCCCCGTCTCGGTATGTGAGATCAGACCTGGCCGGCCTTCTCCAGCGCGGCACAGCAGGTGTCGACCAGCAGACGGGTCACCACGTAGGGGTCGACGTTGGCGTTGGGACGGCGGTCCTCGATGTAGCCCTTGCCGTCCTTCTCGACCTGCCACGGGATGCGGACCGAGGCACCGCGGTCCGAGACGCCGTAGCTGTACTCGTTCCACGGGGCGGTCTCGTGCAGGCCGGTGAGGCGGTCGTCGATGCCGGCGCCGTAGTTCTTGACGTGGTCCAGCGGCGCGGAACCCTCACCGAGCGACTCGCACGCGGTGATGATCGCGGCGTACCCCTCGGGTCCTTCGCGCATGGCCCTGGTAGAGAAGTTGGTATGCGCGCCCGCGCCGTTCCAGTCGCCCTTGACCGGCTTGGGGTCGAGGGTGGCGGAGACGCCGAAGTCCTCGGCGGTGCGGTACAGCAGCCAGCGGGCCACCCACAGCTGGTCGGAGACCTCCAGCGGGGCGAGCGGGCCGACCTGGAACTCCCACTGGCCGGGCATGACCTCGGCGTTGATGCCGGAGATGCCGAGGCCGGCTTGCAGGCAGTTCTCCAGGTGGGCCTCGACGACGTCACGGCCGAAGATCTCGTCGGCGCCGACACCGCAGTAGTAGCCGCCCTGAGGAGCCGGGAAGCCGTTCTCCGGGAAGCCGAGCGGACGGGTGCCGTCGAAGAAGGTGTACTCCTGCTCGATGCCGAAGATCGGCTCCTGTGCGCCGAAGCGGTCCTCGGCCTCGGCGAGCGCGGCCCGGGTGTTGGACACGTGCGGCGTCAGGTCGGTGTCGAGGACCTCGCACAGCACCAGGATGTCGTCGCCGCCGCGGATCGGGTCCGGGCAGGTGAAGACCGGCCTGAGTACGCGGTCGGAGGCGTGGCCCTCGGCCTGGTTGGTGGAGGAGCCGTCGAAGCCCCAGACCGGAAGCGCGTCGAGACCGGCCGGGGCACCCGTGATGATCTTCGTCTTGGAACGGAGCTTGGCCGTCGGCCGGGTGCCGTCGATCCAGATGTACTCGGCCTTGAAGGTCACGGGGACACATCCTTCGGGGGTGGTTCGGGCGCACCGGGTGGTGCCGCCGCGCCGTGGCACGGACGCCGCGTCGATATGTCCGGCAGCGTGCCAAGAGGCGATTTCCCGATCATTGCCCTCAGGTGAACCCCGTGTTACCCACAGGTTCTGTGGCACGGCTCACGATCTTCGGACATGACGGAGGCGGGGTCCTGGGGCGCCGCCTGTTCCTCCTGCGCGGCGGTGCGCGCAAGGCGGCGAGTCCTGGACCCCGCCCGTCGGTACGGAGTGCGGAGTGCGGGGTGCGGAGAGCCGGAGAGCGGCCCGGAGCCGACGTCAGGTCGGTCCGGGCCGTGTTCTCACCGGTGTCCGTTCACCTCGTCGCGCCTCACCCCACCTTCTCGATCACGGCGCGGCGGATCAGGAACTTGCCCGGCTCCCGGACCTGCTCGAAGGCCGCGTTGTTGAGCAGGGCGCAACTGCCGGACACCGAGGCGACCTTGACGGTCGTGGACTTGTTGTTGTCCAGGTTGGTGACCTTCAGCGTGGTCCCGATCGGGAACTGGTTGCTGGACGCGGCCGGGGCGCCGCCCTCGCCGGAGAGGGTGACGGTGGAGCCGTTGCAGACCTGCTGCCCGGAAGCGGCGGCGCCACCGCCGTTGCCCTGCGCGGGCGGAGCGCTCTGCGCGGGCGGGGCACTCTGCTGCCCGCCGGCCTGCTGTCCGCCACCGGCCTGCTGACCTCCGGCCTGCTGGCCCGCGGCCTGCTGGTTGCCCGCCTGGGAGTCCTGAGCCGACTCCCCAACGGTGCAGCCGGCGGCCTTCTGCTGGACCTTGATCTGCGCGATGACCGCCTCGCGGTTGGCGATCCGGGCCGAGGACTGCGCGTCCGGGTTCGCCTTCTGGTCCGCGATGAATTTCTGGTTGTTGCCGAGGGCGGTGGCGAATCCCTGGCACGCGGTCGAGTCCGCGGCGGACGACAGGGTCTTGGCGTCCTGCGGGCTCTGCGCGGCGTCCGAGGAGTTCGCCAGGGCGAAGGCCCCACCGCCCGCCACCGCGGCGGCGCTGACGAACAGCGCGATCTTCTTCTTGGTGCCGAGACTTCTGCTGCGCGACATCGGCGCCTCCATGGGGGGTAGGGGAGCGTACGCCGCTATGTACGGGAGGCCCGGCCGCCGTGACTCAAGGGTCACACCCGTGGAATAAGTGACCTGCGTCATAGCCGAGTCGGCCCGGCCGGGCGGCCCGCGAGGAGCCTTGTTCGAATTTCCAGCGCCCCTCTCGTCACTCACGTGACGGCATGTCAATTTCCGTTCCCATCAGCGCATTCAACACCCCTGCGCGCCCTCCCCGTTGTCAGTGCCCGCCGGTAGACTGGGGGCAGTGTTCGAGAGTGTTCGCCGAGGTTTCCGGGCGGGTGCTCCGCTCGCCACAGGAGGTTGTCCGTGCCCGCTGCCGCTCTGAGGAACAAGCCGTCGCCGACCCAGTCCACCGCCGAGCGGCCCGTGCCGCTCGACTCGCCGTACGTACCCGTCGCGAAGCGCCCGCTGCCCGCCGGGCGGCCGCGCGAGTGGTACGTGTCGCACAACCGGCGCCTGAAGGCCATGCGCCTCGCCATAGCCCTGCTCGACTCGGGCGTCTACCGGCCCGCCCAGGCCCGCGACGAGGCGATCCGCGACACGGCGGACAGGCTCGGCGTCCACCCGCCGTCCGCCACCACCTGCCGCATGGTGCGGGCCCTGCTGCACTGAGCCCACGCCCCCGGGCGCCTCCCCGAGGGCGCCCGGTGCCGGGGTCAGCCCCCGTACCGCTCCAGCAGACCTCGCACATACGCCTCCAGGCCGCCGCCTAGCACCTCGACGGTCAGGTCCGTCCGGCCGCTCGCGCCACGGCCCGGCCGGCTCGGCGGCGTCCGGGGCGTACGCCAGGGAGGCAAGCCCTTCCTCGAGAGGTGCGCTCCGCCTCGGTCAGCGCCGCCCCGATGGTGCGCACGTCGCTCCGTCATGCGCCGAAGCCAGGTGCCGCAGCGGCGATGACACGTCCGCCGCTCAGCCCGTCATCCCCGGTGCGTCCCACAGCGGGAACCACCGGGAGGTGTCCTTCTCGATCCGCAGGTCCCCCTCCAGCGCCGACGCCACCTGAAGCTCCAGGGCGTTGTCGCGGCGCCGGCGGCCGGGGCGGACGCAGAGGGGGTAGAAGGTGCCCCGCTTGTAGAGGTAGACGAGGGCCAGCCGGCGGTCGTCGGTCTGGTCGGCCCGCTCGAACACCGCGAGGGAGCACAGCAGTTGGGGTCCGAAGCCGTTGGCCTCCAGGGAGCTGTTCACCGCGTGGAGGTCGTTCACCAGCTCGGGGAGCTGCTCGGGGGAGCGGTGCGAACTGAGCCAGGAGTAGCCGAAGTCGTCCTGGGTCAGCTCCACCGGAGGCCCGCTGCGCCCGGCGTCGGCGTCCAGCAGCTCCCGTACCTCCCGGCGCGTCTGCTCGAACGCCGCGCCCTCCACCGTGGCGAAGCACACCGCGCCCGCGCCGGTCGGGGTGAACCCGGCCGCCGCCTGGAGGGTGATCGCCGCCGAGGGCAGCGCGAAGAGCTGATCGAGATCGGGCGCCACCGGCTTCGTACGCCCCAGCAGGATGTCCAGCAGACCCAATGATCAGCCCGTCTTCTCGGGGGCGGCGGCCTCGCCCAGCTCCGCGGAGATGCGGCCGAGCTGGGCGAGCCGCTGCTCCAGGGGCGGGTGGGTGGAGAAGATCCGCTCGATGCCCGGCTCCTTGCCGGTGGCCGGGGTGAAGTAGAACGCGTTGAACGCCTGCGCCGTGCGCAGATCCTTCGTCGGGATACGGGCGATCTCCCCGGACACCTTGGTCAGCGCCGACGCGAGCGCCGAGGGGCGGCCGGTCAGGTGCGCGGCCGCGCGGTCGGCGGCCAGCTCGCGGTACCGGGACAGCGCCCGGATCAGCAGGAAGCTGATCGCGTACACGGCCGCCGAGACACCGATCACCGCGGCGAAGATCGCGGCGGTGTTCTGGTCGCGCCGGCCACCGCCGAAGAGCTGCGAGTAGAACATGAACCGGACGATCAGCCCGGCGATCACACCCAGGAACGACGCGATGGTGATCACGGCGACGTCCTTGTGCGCCACGTGCGACAGCTCGTGCGCCAGCACGCCCTCCAGCTCGGCCGGCTCCAGCCGCCGCAGCAGGCCGGTGGTCACACAGACCACCGCGTGATCGGGGTTCCGGCCGGTGGCGAACGCGTTCGGCATGTCCAGCTCGGACACGGCGATCACCGGCTTCGGCATGTCCGCGATGGCACACAGCCGGTCCACCACCGCGTGCAGTTCGGGATACCGCTCCCGCTCCACCACATGCCCGCGCATCGCGAACATGGCGATCTTGTCGGAGAACCAGAACTGCGCCACGAACATCACGGCCACCAGCACCGCGACCAGCACCCACGACTTCAGCAGCACGATCAGCGCGGCGACGAACGCCACGTACAGCAGCCCGAGCAGAAACATGGTGACCGTCATCCGCACGGTCAGCCGACGGTCACTGCGAAAACGGCTCCGCATCCCGCATCACCCCATACTCGACCTCTCCCCCCGCATCCAGTGTGCACCCGGCGCGGCCCGTGCCGGGCGGCCGCGAGCGGCAAAGGCTTCCCCCGCTTCACCGGCCCCCGGCCGTCCCGCGCACGCTGGTCCAGCTCCAGCCACGTCGCCGGGTCCCTGCCGTCAAGCCGGGTCCCTGCCGTCAAGCCGGGTCCCTGCCGTCAAGCCGGGTCCCTGCCGTCAAGCCGGGTCCCCGCCGTCAAGCCGGGTCCCTGGCGTCAATGGGACGGCCTCATCTGCGCCCACCCCAGCAGCACGATCAGCGCCACCACGCATCCCAGCACCACGGCCGTCGACACCCACGATCCCCCTCGGGACCTCGCCGGCGTCGGATCGGCCCGGAAGGGGGCCGGGTCCGGGGGGTTCTCCTTCCAGCGGGCCGCGAGCATCCGGGCCCGCGCGGACGGCTCCTTGTGCTCGGCGGAGTCTGCCCACCTCAGGTCGAACTCCTTCTCCCCATCACCCTGTTCGGCCATGTCGCATCCCTCCCGGTCCTGGGGACCACGATCCCCCGAAAGTAGGAAGCGCGAGCGGTGGAAAAGGTTGCGCGAGGGCTCGGGATGCCGAGCCGGCGGTGCTCACCTAGCATCGGGAGAGTGCCGCAGAGCGGGACGCGATCCAGCGTCGTCCCGGTTACCGAAGGCGGCAAGCCCACCGACCGCGCCGGATTTCCCGCTCCGAGTGCGCGGCCGTCCGAACCGTGCAGTCGCGTAGCGCACGCGGGGTGGAAGGAAGGTACGTCCATGAATGCACAGCGCGCCAAGCGCCTTGTGGCGGCGTCCGCCGCCGGTCTCCTCCTGGCAGCCGGCGGAGCAGTGGCCACCGCAGGCACCGCCTCGGCCACCACGGTCACCCAGGTGTCGACCAATCGCGGCTGCGGCTGGTGGGGCAACTGCGGCTACGGCTACGGCTACGGCTTCAACAGCGGCTACGGCTTCAACAACGGCTATGGCTTCAACAACGGCTTCGGCTTCAACAACGGCTACGGCTACAACAACGGCGGCGTAGTGGTGGTCGTCGTCCCCTGACGACCACGACAGCGTGACAGCGGAGGGCCGCCACCCCACCCGGGGCGACGGCCCTCTCTGCCATGTTGCGACTCTCTGCCATATGGCGACGTCGCGGCCATATGGCGACGTCGCGCTTCGAGCAGGCGACACGGCGAAGAAGAGCCGCCACCCCGGCTGGGACGGCGGCCCTTCGCGTCAGGCAGGGACGATCACACGTCGTAGTACAGCTCGAACTCGTGCGGGTGCGGGCGCAGCTGGAGGGGGGCGATCTCGTTCGTGCGCTTGTAGTCGATCCACGTCTCGATGAGGTCCGGGGTGAAGACGTCGCCCTGGAGGAGGAAGTCGTGGTCGGCTTCGAGGCGGTCGAGCACGGCCGGGAGGGAGGTGGGGACCTGGGCGACGCCCGCGTGCTCCTCGGGGGCCAGCTCGTAGAGGTCCTTGTCGATCGGCTCGGCCGGCTCGATCTTGTTCTTGATGCCGTCCAGGCCCGCCAAGAGGAGCGCGGAGAAGGCCAGGTACGGGTTGCCGGAGGAGTCGGGCGCGCGGAACTCGACGCGCTTGGCCTTCGGGTTGGAGCCCGTGATCGGGATACGCATCGCAGCGGAGCGGTTGCGCTGCGAGTACACCAGGTTGATCGGCGCCTCGAAGCCCGGCACCAGACGGTGGTACGAGTTCACCGTCGGGTTGGTGAAGGCCAGCAGCGACGGGGCGTGCTTGAGGATGCCGCCGATGTAGTAGCGCGCCATGTCCGACAGGCCCGCGTAACCGGCCTCGTCGTAGAAGAGCGGTGCGCCGCCCGACCACAGCGACTGGTGGACGTGCATGCCCGAGCCGTTGTCGCCGAAGATCGGCTTCGGCATGAAGGTCGCGGTCTTGCCGTTGCGCCAGGCCACGTTCTTCACGATGTACTTGAAGAGCTGGAGGTCGTCCGCGGCGGCGAGCAGCGTGTTGAACTTGTAGTTGATCTCGGCCTGGCCGGCCGTGCCCACCTCGTGGTGCTGGCGCTCGACCTGGAGGCCGGCCTTGTCCAGCTCCAGGGAGATCTCGGCACGCAGGTCGGCGAAGTGGTCGACCGGCGGGACCGGGAAGTAGCCGCCCTTGTAGCGGACCTTGTAACCCCGGTTGTCCTCGACCGCGCCGGTGTTCCAGGCGCCCGCCTCGGAGTCGATGTGGTAGAACGCCTCGTTCTCGGCGGTCTTGAAGCGCACGCTGTCGAACACGTAGAACTCGGCCTCCGGGCCGAAGAACGCGGTGTCGGCGATGCCGGTGGAGGCGAGGTACGCCTCGGCCTTCTTGGCCACGTTGCGCGGGTCACGGGAGTACTGCTCGCCCGTGATCGGGTCGTGGATGAAGAAGTTGATGTTCAGCGTCTTGTCACGGCGGAACGGGTCCACGCGGGAGGTCGACAGGTCCGCGCGCAGCGCCATGTCGGACTCGTGGATGGCCTGGAAGCCGCGGATCGACGAGCCGTCGAAGGCCAGCTCCTCGTCAGGGTCGAACGCCTGGACGGGCACGGTGAAGTGCTGCATGACGCCCGGCAGGTCGCAGAACCTGACGTCGACGAATTTGACGTCCTCGTCCGCGATGAACTTCTTGGCCTCGTCGGCGTTCTGGAACATCCAGCTCCTCCTACTCCCGACCGTTCCCGCCGGGGTGGTAGATCGTCTCGTGCGGCCAGTGCGGTGGCACACGCTAGGTCCCGACACTAGGGACGGGTGATTTCTCGGGCGTGACTCGTTTGTTTCGCAGAAGTTAACCAGCCACTCCTACAACGTAACCCCGTCACACCCCTGCCCGTACCGCACGAAACCAGGCGCAGTACCGTGGTGAGGTGGACAACAGGGAAGTGATGGGCTCGTGGCTCTCCGGGCCGCGCGCGGCCATGGAAGAAGCGGGCGCCGACTTCGGGTACCGGGGCGAGCAGCTCGGGCTCCCGCAAAACGGGCCGAACTCGATCGCCCGTCCGGGTCGCCGGCTCGGCGCCCTCGCCGTGGACTGGGGGCTGTGCGTGCTGATCGCATACGGCCTGATCACCCACGGCAACAGCCCGGCCACCAGCAACTGGGCCCTGCTCGTGTTCTTCGTCATGAGCGCGCTCACCGTGGGCACCCTCGGCTCCACGCCGGGCAAGCGCCTCCTGGGGCTGCGCGTCGTCACCCTGGCGACCGGCACCGTCAGCCCGGCGCGCGCCCTGTTGCGCACCTTCCTGCTCTGCCTGGCCGTCCCCGCCCTGGTCTGGGACCGCGACGGCCGGGGCCTGCACGACCGCCTCGCCAGGACCGTCGAGGTCAGGATCTAGGCCCCCTAGGGCCAATGCCGGTGACTTAGATGTCTTGTGCTCGTTGGTTGTGGTGTGGCGAGGATGGGGCAGGTCAAGTCGCCTGCGAGGGAGTGGTTGTCGGACCGGGTCGCGGTCGGGGTGTTGACGCGGGTGTTTCCGCCGGGGCTGGTCGATGAGGTGATCGCGGAGACCGGGCGGGGTGAGCGGCGTAGTCGGTTGCTGCCGGCGCGGGTCGTC
>NZ_JBHXLV010000241.1:0-9583 GCF_042721685.1 Streptomyces sp. NPDC058459
GATCAGGAACGGTCCGCCGGGCGTCGGGCTCTGACGAAGCCACACCCGAGAGGCTGGGCCTGCGCGGCACGGCCCGGGACCGGCCGAAGGAACGGTTCGCCCTGGACAGGTGCCCGGTTCGGGGAAGACGGGTGTCCTCGGCCATGTGACCCCGCCAGAACCTACCTGCGGCGCAGGTCCGCCACCCGGGCACGGTCCGGGGGCTGGTCGGCCAGGACTCCGCGGAGGGTGGGGGCGGGGGGCTGGCCGCGGCGGGGGCCGGGGAGCTGGGAGGAGCGCTGGCCGCGGGGGGCCGGGGGCTGCTCCGGGGCGCCGGTCGCTCCGGACACCGTGATCTGCACGCCCTGGTCGGCCAGGGCCTGGAGTTCGGTGGCGGCGCGGTCGTCGTGGGCCGGGGGGTCGTCGGTGACCAGGCGGGTGATCGCCTCGGTGGGCACCGTACGGAACATGGTGTCCGTGCCCAGCTTGGTGTGGTCGGCCAGGATCACCACCTCGGAGGCGGCCTGGACCAGGGCCCGGTCCACGGAGGCCGACAGCATGTTGGACGTGGAGAGCCCGCGCTCGGCGGTCAGGCCGCTCCCGGAGAGGAACGCCTTGGAGACGCGCAGACCGTGCAGGGACTGCTCCGCGCCGGAGCCGACCAGGGCGTAGTTGGAGCCCCGGAGGGTGCCGCCGGTCATGACGACCTCCACCCGGTTGGCGTGGGCCAGCGCCTGCGCCACCAGCAGGGAGTTGGTGACCACGGTCAGCCCGGGTACCCGGGCCAGTCTGCGGGCCAGCTCCTGGGTGGTCGTACCGGCGCCGACCACGATGGCCTCGCCTTCTTCGACGAGTCCCGCGGCGAGGTCGGCGATGGCCGTCTTCTCCGCGGTCGCGAGATGGGATTTCTGCGGAAAGCCGGATTCTCGCGTGAATCCACCCGGCAGTACCGCACCGCCATGCCGGCGGTCGAGGAGTCCTTCTGCCTCCAGCGCGCGCACGTCCCGCCGTACGGTCACTTCGGAGGTCTGGACGACGCGGGCGAGTTCACGGAGCGACACGGCCCCATTGGCTCGCACCATTTCGAGGATCAGTTGACGACGTTCTGCAGCGAACACGAAACTGACAGTAACCCCAACGACCGTCTGCTTTCAGCAGTTTGCGCCGAATAGCAGAAGTTGTTCGCAAGGGGACCCCGGAACTGATATAGGGCCTTACCGATCGACTATGCCGCCCGCATAGGCGGCTCCGGTCAGCCCGCGCCACCCGCCTTGCGGGACTGCAACTGCCGGGCCACCTCGGCGATCGAGCCGGACAGCGAGGGGTAGACGGTGAACGCCTTGGCGATCTGCTCGACCGTCAGATTGTTGTCGACCGCGATCGAGATCGGGTGGATGAGTTCCGAGGCGCGCGGCGCGACGACCACACCGCCGACCACGATCCCGGTGCCGGGGCGGCAGAAGATCTTGACGAAGCCGTCCCGGATGCCCTGCATCTTCGCGCGCGGATTGCGCAGCAACGGCAGCTTCACCATGCGCGCGTCGATCTTGCCCGCGTCCACGTCGGCCTGGGTGTAGCCGACGGTGGCGATCTCGGGGTCGGTGAAGACGTTGGAGGAGACCGTCTTGAGGTCGAGGGGGGTCACCGCGTCGCCGAGGAAGTGGTAGACCGCGATCCGGCCCTGCATCGCCGCGACGGAGGCCAGCGCGAACACGCCGGTCACGTCACCGGCCGCGTACACGCCGGGCGCGGAGGTGCGGGAGACCTTGTCGGTCCAGATGTGCCCGGACTCGCGCAGCTTGACCCCGGCCTCCTCCAGGCCGAGCCCGGCGCTGTTCGGGATCGCGCCGACCGCCATCAGACAGTGCGTACCGGTGATGACGCGGCCGTCGGCGAGGGTGACCTCGACCCGGTCGCCGGCCCGCTTGGCGGACTGGGCGCGGGAGCGGGCCATCACGTTCATGCCCCGGCGGCGGAAGACGTCCTCCAGCACGGCGGCGGCGTCCGGGTCCTCACCGGGGAGCACGCGGTCGCGCGAGGAGACCAGGGTGACCTTGGAGCCGAGCGCCTGGTAGGCACCGGCGAACTCGGCGCCGGTGACGCCGGAGCCGACCACGATCAGCTCTTCCGGCAGCTCGGTCAGGTCGTAGACCTGCGTCCAGTTCAGGATGCGCTCGCCGTCCGGCTGCGCGTCGGGCACCTCGCGCGGGTGGCCGCCGGTGGCGATGAGCACGGCGTCGGCGGTGAGGGTCTCCGCGGTGCCGTCGGCGGCGGTGACGACGACCTTGCGCGAGCCGTCGAGGGCCTGCATGCCCTCAAGACGGCCCCGGCCGCGCATGACCCGGGCGCCGGCACGGGTGACGGAGGCGGTGATGTCGTGGGACTGGGCGAGCGCCAGCCGCTTCACCCGGCGGTTGACCTTGCCGAGGTCCACGCCGACCACGCGGGCCGCCTGCTCCAGCGGCGGGGTGTCGTCGGCGACGATGATCCCCAGCTCCTCGTAGGAGGAGTCGAAGGTGGTCATCACCTCGGCCGTGGCGATGAGGGTCTTGGACGGCACGCAGTCGGTCAGCACCGACGCCCCGCCCAGACCGTCGCAGTCCACGACGGTCACCTCCGCGCCGAGCTGGGCGGCCGTCAGCGCCGCCTCGTATCCGCCGGGTCCGCCACCGATGATCACGATCCGAGTCACGTACCCCATTGTCCCGCACCCGGCGAGCAGGGAGCGCGCCGGGGCGGTGCAGGACCCCGCACCGCTGTCGCGCAGCCCTTTTGCCCAGCCTTTGTCGAAATCCGCCTGACAACGATCGCATTCCCATGGGCTCCGTCATCTACGCGCGTAGGAGAACACCGGCTACCCTCATCCGCGTGAACGCATCTCTCCTTCCGGACGACCGCCAGGGCGACCCGCACGCCGCCGCCGACGCCGCAGCCGCGCGCCTGCGCGAACTCACCGGCGCCGGGACCCACGACGTCGCCCTCGTGATGGGCTCCGGCTGGGCTCCCGCCGTGGACGCCCTGGGCGAACCCGACGCCGAGTTCCAGGTCACCGAGCTGCCCGGCTTCCCGCCGCCGGCCGTCGTGGGACACGGCGGCAAGATCCGCTCGTACCGCTTCGGTGACAAGCGCGCCCTGGTCTTCCTGGGCCGCACCCACTACTACGAGGGCCGTGGCGTCGCCGCCGTCGCACACGGGGTGCGCACCGCCGTCGCCTCGGGCTGCAAGACCATCGTGCTGACCAACGGCTGCGGCGGTCTGCGCGAGGGCATGCGCCCCGGCCAGCCCGTGCTGATCAGCGACCACCTGAACCTGACGGGCACCTCGCCGATCGTGGGCGCCAACTTCGTCGACCTCACCGACCTGTACTCGCCGCGCCTGCGCGCCCTGTGCAAGGAGATCGACCCCTCCCTGGAGGAGGGCGTCTACGCGCAGTTCCCCGGCCCGCACTACGAGACCCCGGCCGAGATCCGCATGGCCCGCGTGATCGGCGCGGACCTGGTCGGCATGTCCACGGTGCTGGAGGCCATCGCCGCGCGCGAGGCGGGCGCCGAGGTGCTGGGCATCTCCCTGGTCACCAACCTCGCCGCCGGCATGACGGGCGAGCCGCTGAACCACGAGGAGGTCCTCCAGGCAGGCCGCGACTCGGCGGCGCGCATGGGCGAGCTGCTGGGACAGGTACTGAACCGGCTGTAGCCGACGGCGGCAGCGGACAGGCAGCGCACAGTTCGAGAGAGAGGTGCACCCGAGGTGCAGGACGAAGTGATCGCACGGGCCCAGGCATGGCTGGCCGAGGACCCCGACGCGGAGACCCGTGAGGAGCTGGCCGGGCTCATCGAGGCGGGGGACACGGCGGAGCTGGCCGCGCGCTTCAGCGGCACGCTCCAGTTCGGCACCGCCGGGCTGCGCGGCGAGCTGGGCGCGGGCCCGACGCGGATGAACCGCGCCGTCGTCATCCGCGCCGCCGCCGGACTCGCCGCGTATCTGAAGGCCAAGGGCGAGGCGGGCGGCCTGGTGGTCATCGGCTACGACGCCCGGCACAAGTCGGCCGACTTCGCGCGGGACACCGCCGCCGTCATCACCGGCGCCGGACTGCGTGCCGCCGTGCTGCCGCGCCCGCTGCCCACCCCGGTCCTCGCCTTCGCCATACGGCACCTGGGGGCGGTCGCGGGCGTGGAGGTCACGGCCAGCCACAACCCGCCGCGCGACAACGGCTACAAGGTGTACCTCGGCGACGGCTCCCAGATCGTGCCGCCCGCCGACGCGGAGATCGCCGCCGAGATCGACGCGGTGCGCGCGCTGGCCGACGTGCCCCGGCCCGAGTCGGGCTGGGAGGTGCTGGGCGACGAGGTGCTCCAGGCGTATCTGGCGCGTACGGACGCGGTGCTGGCCGAGGGGTCGGCCCGCACGGCCCGTACGGTCTACACGGCGATGCACGGCGTCGGCAAGGACGTACTGCTCGCGGCGTTCGCGCGGGCCGGGTTCCCGGAGCCGGTGCTGGTGGCCGAACAGGCCGAGCCCGACCCGGACTTCCCGACCGTGGCCTTCCCCAACCCGGAGGAGCCCGGCGCGATGGACCTCGCCTTCGAGCGGGCGACCCTCACCGAGCCGGACCTCGTGATCGCCAACGACCCGGACGCGGACCGCTGCGCGGTGGCCGTACGCGACGGCGGCGACTGGCGGATGCTGCGCGGCGACGAGGTGGGCGCGCTGCTCGCCGCGCACCTGGTGGGCCGGGGCGTCACCGGCACCTTCGCGGAGTCCATCGTCTCCTCCTCCCTGCTGGGCCGGATCGCCGGGAAGGCCGGGCTCGGCCACGAGGAGACCCTGACGGGCTTCAAGTGGATCGCCCGCGTGGACGGCCTGCGCTACGGGTACGAGGAGGCGCTCGGCTACTGCGTCGACCCCGAGGGCGTGCGGGACAAGGACGGCATCACGGCGGCCCTGCTCATCACCGAGCTGGCGTCGGAGCTGAAGGAGTCGGGGCGGACCCTGCTCGACCTGCTGGACGACCTCGCGCTGGAGCACGGTCTGCACGCCACGGACCAGCTGTCGGTACGGGTGGAGGACCTGTCGGTCATCGCGGCCGCGATGCGCCGCCTGCGCGAGCGGCCGCCGACCTCCCTGGCGGGCCTGCCGGTCACCTCGGCGGAGGACCTCACCCGGGGCACGGCCACCCTCCCGCCCACGGACGGCCTGCGCTACACCCTGGACGGCGCCCGCGTCATCGTCCGCCCGAGCGGCACCGAGCCCAAGCTGAAGTGCTACCTGGAGGTCGTCGTCCCCGTACCGGACCGCCCCTCTCTCCCCACGGCCCGCGCCCGCGCGCGGGAACTGCTGACGTCCGTCAAGCGGGATCTGTCGGAGGCGGCGGGGATCTGACGCCGACGGGTCGGCCCGGGCGCGGGCCGGCCCGGTTCAGCCCGTGATCAGCAGGATCGCCAGTAGTACGGCGCCCGCCAGTGCCGGTGCCAGGATCTCGTAGGCCCAGCGGACGGTGACCTCGCCGTGGGCGGCCTCGGTCCCGCCGTGGTTCTCGTGGAGTTCGCGGAGGTCGTCCATGATCTTGTCGGTCTCGGCACGGACGGGGCCGTCGTCGGCCTGCGGGGTCGGGGTGCCGAAGGCGGACAGGGCGGCACCGCCGCCGAAGAGGCCGCCCCCGAGTCCCCCGCGCGTCGCCCCCGCCGCGAGCCGCGCCTGCTTGTTCGAGGCCCGCTTGCGGGCGCGCAGGGAGACCGGGATCGCCCACAGCTGGTACTTGCCGCCGGATGTGGCGTAGACCTCGTTGGACAACCCGGAGCGGAACGAGTCCAGCTCACCCCACGGCAGCGTGATCACCCGGAAGGGGTTGCGGACGCGCAGCCGTTCCGGTCCGGCGAACACGGCGGGCCGCAGCGTGAACGCGATCACCAGCGGCACGAGCAGGAGCAGTACGGCGAGCACGAGCCACGGCGTGCGGCCCGTTCCGCGCAGCAGCGCGTCGCCGCCGAGCCAGACGACGAGGCCCAGCACGAGCGCGCCGCCCACGAGGGCCAGCGGCGAGCGGTAGATCCGGTCCTTGGCGGTGGGAGCCACGGGCCGCGAAGCGGGTGACTGGTGGTCCGGGGTCGTCATGGCCCCGATTGTGCACGAAGGGCACGCTTCCGACACCCTCGGGCCCGATACCGGAGCCCATCCGTGACCTGCGGCGCCGGGCACCCGTACAACCCCACCCCTGGGGCTATACAGTCGCTACGCGCGTAGATATGCTCGTCTGGTGACCATGCCCTCCACCCCATCCCCCGCTACGGCGTTCGCCGACGTCACCGCGTCCGACAGCACGCTGCGCCGCTTCCTCCACGGGCTGCCCGGCGTCGACACGGTCGGCCTGGAGGCGCGTGCCGCGTCGCTCGGCACCCGCTCGATCAAGGCCACCGCGAAGGCGTACGCCGTCGACCTCGCCATCTCGATGGTCGACCTGACCACGCTGGAAGGCGCGGACACCGCCGGCAAGGTCCGGGCGCTCGGCGCCAAGGCGGTCCACCCGGACCCCACGGACCGGACCACCCCGGCCACCGCCGCGGTGTGCGTCTACCCCGACATGGTGGCCTTCGCCAAGCAGGCCGTCGCCGGTTCGGACGTCAAGGTCGCCTCGGTCGCCACCGCGTTCCCGGCCGGCCGCGCCGCGCTCGCCGTGAAGCTGGCCGACGTGCGTGACGCGGTCGAGGCGGGCGCCGACGAGATCGACATGGTCATCGACCGGGGCGCGTTCCTCGCGGGCGACTACCTCAAGGTCCACGACGAGATCACCGCCGTGAAGGAAGCCTGCGGGACCAGCGCCCGGCTGAAGGTCATCTTCGAGACCGGCGAGCTGTCGACGTACGACAACATCCGCCGCGCGAGCTGGCTGGGCATGATGGCGGGCGCGGACTTCATCAAGACGTCCACCGGCAAGGTCGCGGTCAACGCCACCCCCGCCAACACCCTGCTGATGCTGGAGGCGGTGCGCGACTTCCGGCGCCAGACCGGCGTCCAGGTCGGCGTGAAGCCCGCGGGCGGGATCAGGACCACCAAGGACGCGATCAAGTTCCTGGTGCTGGTCAACGAGACCGCGGGCCAGGACTGGCTGGACAACCACTGGTTCCGCTTCGGCGCCTCCTCGTTGCTGAACGACCTGCTGATGCAGCGTCAGAAGCTGGCCACCGGCCGCTACTCCGGCCCCGACTACGTGACGGTGGACTGATCACCATGGCATCCGCATTCGAGTACGCACCGGCGCCCGAGTCCCGCTCGGTCGTTGACATCGCCCCCTCCTACGGCCTCTTCATCGACGGCGAGTTCACCGACTCCGCCGACGGCAGGGTCTTCAAGACCGTCTCCCCCGCCACCGAGGAGGTGCTCTCCGAGGTCGCGCAGGCCGGTGAGGCGGACGTGGAGCGCGCGGTGAAGGCCGCGCGCAGGGCGTTCGAGAAGTGGTCGGCGCTGCCCGGCTCCGAGCGCGCCAAGTACCTGTTCCGCATCGCCCGCGTCATCCAGGAGCGCAGCCGCGAGCTGGCCGTGCTGGAGACGCTGGACAACGGCAAGCCGATCAAGGAGACCCGCGACGCGGACCTCCCGCTGGTCGCCGCGCACTTCTTCTACTACGCGGGCTGGGCGGACAAGCTCGACCACGCCGGCTTCGGCGCGAACCCGCGCCCGCTGGGCGTCGCCGGCCAGGTCATCCCGTGGAACTTCCCGCTGCTGATGCTGGCGTGGAAGATCGCCCCGGCGCTGGCGACCGGCAACACGGTCGTCCTCAAGCCCGCCGAGACCACCCCGCTGTCCGCCCTGTTCTTCGCGGACATCTGCCGCCAGGCGGGCCTGCCCAGGGGCGTCGTCAACATCCTGCCCGGGTACGGCGACGCGGGCGCCGCGCTCGTCGCGCACCCGGACGTGAACAAGGTCGCCTTCACCGGCTCCACGGCCGTCGGCAAGGAGATCGCCCGCACGGTCGCGGGCACCGGCAAGAAGCTGACGCTGGAGCTGGGCGGCAAGGGCGCCAACATCGTCTTCGACGACGCCCCGATCGACCAGGCCGTCGAGGGCATCGTCACCGGCATCTTCTTCAACCAGGGCCAGGTGTGCTGCGCGGGCTCGCGGCTGCTGGTCCAGGAGTCGGTCCAGGACGAGCTGCTGGACGCCCTCAAGCGCCGGCTGTCCACGCTGCGCCTCGGCGACCCGCTGGACAAGAACACCGACATCGGCGCGATCAACTCCGCCGAGCAGCTGGCCCGGATCACCGCGCTGGCGGAGCAGGGCGAGGCGGAGGGCGCCGAGCGCTGGTCCCCGGCCTGCGAACTGCCCTCCTCCGGCTACTGGTTCGCCCCCACGCTCTTCACCAACGTCACCCAGGCGCACACCATCGCCCGCGACGAGATCTTCGGCCCGGTGCTGTCGGTGCTCAGCTT
Organism: Streptomyces sp. NPDC058459; assembly: GCF_042721685.1. Taxonomy (NCBI): domain Bacteria; kingdom Bacillati; phylum Actinomycetota; class Actinomycetes; order Kitasatosporales; family Streptomycetaceae; genus Streptomyces; species Streptomyces sp. NPDC058459. The sequence goes on from NZ_JBHXLV010000241.1 coordinate 8,403, forward strand.
CCGCACCCCGGACGAGGCGGTCGCCAAGGCCAACAACACCCAGTACGGGCTGTCGGCGGGCATCTGGACCGAGAAGGGCTCCCGCATCCTGGCCGTCGCCGGCAAGCTGCGGGCCGGGGTCGTCTGGTCCAACACGTTCAACAAGTTCGACCCGACCTCGCCCTTCGGCGGTTACAAGGAGTCGGGCTTCGGCCGCGAGGGCGGCCGCCACGGCCTGGAGGCGTACCTCGATGTCTGATCGACTCACGGTCTTCAAGACCTACAAGCTGTACGTCGGGGGCAAGTTCCCCCGCTCCGAAAGCGGCCGGGTGTACGAAGTGACCACGAACACATCAGCCGCCGGCGCGGCGGACAAGGGCAAGTGGCTGGCGAACGCGCCCCTTTCGTCCCGCAAGGACGCGCGTGACGCGGTCGTGGCCGCGCGCAAGGCGTTCGGCGGCTGGTCCGGCGCGACCGCGTACAACCGCGGTCAGGTGCTGTACCGGGTGGCCGAGATGCTGGAGGGCCGCAAGGAGCAGTTCGTCCGCGAGGTCGCCGAGGCCGAGGGCCTGTCCAAGTCGAAGGCCGCCGCGGTCGTGGACGCGGCGATCGACCGCTGGGTCTGGTACGCGGGCTGGACCGACAAGATCGCCCAGGTGGTGGGCGGCGCCAACCCGGTCGCGGGCCCGTACTTCAACCTGTCCTCGCCCGAGCCGACCGGCGTGGTCGCGGTGCTGGCCCCGCAGGACTCGTCCTTCCTGGGCCTGGTCTCGGTGCTCGCCCCGGTGATCGCCACCGGCAACACGGCGGTCGTCGTCGCCTCCGAGAAGGCCCCGCTGCCCGCCCTGTCCCTCGGTGAGGTGCTGGCCACCTCCGACGTGCCGGGCGGTGTCGTCAACATCCTGTCGGGCCGCACGGCCGAGCTGGCCGCGCCGCTCGCCGCGCACCAGGACGTCAACGCGATCGACCTCGCGGGCGCGGACACGGAACTCGCCAGGGAGCTGGAGATCGCGGCGGCGGACAACCTCAAGCGGGTGCTCCGTCCACAGCCTGTGGATCACGCGGCGACGCCGGGCATCGAGCGGCTGACGGCGTTCCTGGAGACCAAGACGGTCTGGCACCCCACCGGGGCGCTCGGCGCGTCGGGTTCTTCGTACTGACCGGACACGGAGCCGCGCCGCCCCTTCTTCGCGAGGGGGCGG
>NZ_JBHXLV010000242.1:0-9483 GCF_042721685.1 Streptomyces sp. NPDC058459
GGGGCCTCACCGGGGTGCGGGTGCTAGGCGACGATCAGGTAGAAGCCGTACGCCACCGCCGCCGCGCAGGCGGCGAAGCAGGCGTACGCACCGGTGACCGCCAGCGGGGCCGAGCCGCCGGTGGCCACCGCCCGCTCGCGGCGGGCCAGGCCGCTGACGCCGAGGGTGAACAGGCCCACCAGGGCCACCGTGACCACGAGGCTGACGCCGAAGACGGAGCCGAGGGCCGCCCAGTCGATCTTCATCGGGATGTTCCTCCAGTTGCCGGGTGGTCAGACCCGGGCGGACGGCGCGGTGGTGGCGGGGGTGTGCCCGGTCGTACGGGACTCGGCGGCGGCGGCCGGGATGGTGGCCGTCAGGTCGTCCGTGACGATGCCCACGGGGGGCGGGGTGACCACGGCCATCGCGGTGGTCACCACACCGGCCGGCTCGGTGTACTCCCCGGCGGCGACGTGGGTGTGGTCGATGACCTCCCGGCGGGAGATCTTCCAGATGGCGAGGCTGGAGCCGACCAGGAAGAGCGCGACGAGCGCGGTGCCCCAGTCGCCCAGGCCGGTCACGGCCTCGGCGCCCGCGCCGACCAGCGCGGCGGCCGGCAGGGTCAGCGCCCAGGCGGCGAACATCCGGGTCGCCGTGGACCAGCGGACCACACCGCCCTTGCGGCCGAGGCCCGCGCCCAGCACCGAGCCGGAGACGACATGGGTGGTGGAGAGGGAGAAGCCGAGGTGCGAGGAGGCGAGGATCGCGGTCGCGGCGCTGGTCTGCGCGGCGAAGCCCTGGCGGGGCTCCAGGTCGGTCAGGCCCTTGCCCATGGTGCGGATGATGCGCCAGCCGCCGATGTAGGTGCCGAGCGCGATGGCCAGGCCGGCGGAGAGGATCACCCAGGTGGGAGGGTTGGAACCGGGCGCCAGCGCGCCGCCCGCGATCAGCGCGAGGGTGATGATGCCCATGGTCTTCTGCGCGTCGTTGGTGCCGTGCGCCAGGGAGACCAGGCCGGCCGAGGCGATCTGGCCCCCGCGGTAGCCCTTGCGGGTGGCGGCGCTGTCGCCGTCGCGGCCGATGCCGTAGGAGAGGCGGGTGGCGAGCATCGTGGCGAGACCCGCCACGATCGGCGCCGCGACCGCCGGGAGCAGCACCTTGGTGACGAGCATGTCGCCGTGGACGGCGCCGAAGCCCGCCGAGGCGACGGTGGCACCGACGAGGCCGCCCATCAGGGCGTGCGAGGAGCTTGAGGGCAGGCCCACCAGCCAGGTCAGCAGGTTCCAGAGGATCGCGCCGGTCAGAGCCGCGAAGATGACCTCGGGACGGATGCCGGTCTCGTCGACGAGACCCTTGGAGATCGTGTTGGCGACCTCCACCGAGAGGAAAGCGCCCACCAGGTTGAGCGCGGCGGACATGGCCACCGCGACCTTGGGCTTGAGAGCGCCGGTCGAGATGGTGGTGGCCATCGCGTTGGCGGTGTCGTGGAAACCGTTCGTGAAATCGAACGCGAGTGCGGTTATCACCACTATCGCGAGGATCAGCGAGAAGCTTTCCATTTACCCAGGCAATCGTTCGAAGTCATTGGCAGGATGAACGTAGGCAACCTGGGTGAACGGAAGGTGAACTAGGACGGGCGCCTTGGCGCCGGAAGCGGGATCTCCGGTTCCGGGTGGCGACCGGGTGGCTTCTGGGCGCCTCCGGGCCGCTTCCAGGGGCTTGCGGGGCCCGTGCGGGGCCCGTTCAGTACCCGCGCGCGAAGGCCCGCAGCCGGGCGGCGGAGCCGTCGAAGAGATCCTGGTCACCCGGCAGCCGCCCCCTGGTGCCGTGCTGCCAGAACGTCCAGTACCGCCAGCCGCCCGGCAGCCTGCCGGGGCCGGACGAGCCGTGGTCGGCGATCCACAGGGCGTGGTCGCCGGAGAAGGCACGGCTGTCGCCGGTGCAGGCGGCCCACCAGCTGGCGGTGGTGTAGATGACCGGGCGGCGGCCGCTCTCCCGGCGGACCTCGTCACTGAAGGACCTGATCCAGCGCACCATCCGCCCCCGGCTCAGCCCGTAGCACCTGTGGTGCTTGTCGTACGGGTTGTACTCGATGTCGAGCGCGGGCGGCAGCGTCACCCCGTCCGGCTGCCAGTCACCGCCGTGCCGGACGAAGTACGCGGCCTGCGCGGCACCGGAGGAACGGTTCGGCAGGGCGAAGTGGTAGGCGCCCCGGATCAGTCCGGCCCGGCGCGCGCCGTCGTACTGGCCGGCGAAGTAGGGGTTGCGGTAGGCCGTGGACTCGGTCGCCTTCACGTACACGAACCGGGCGCCCTCGGCGCGGGCCGTGTACCAGTCGACGCGCCGCTGGTGGGAGGACACGTCGTGCCCCCTCGGCCGGGCCCCGCGCGGCTCGGGCGTCGCGGTCACCGGGGCGTGGGCGCCGGAGAGGGCTCCGGTGAGGGTGAGCGCCGAGAGGGCCGCCGCGAGCATGCCGGCGCGGCGACGGGTTGACGATCGGTCACGGGCCATGCGGTCCCCCGGCGAGATGTGGTCCAGCGGGCAAGAGGGAGGAGAGGGAGCGAGAGGGAACAAGAGGGAGCGATAGGGATCAGTGAAAGCCGGGGAAGGGGCGGAAGTATGACTATTTCTGGCGTTTCCGGTTGCTTTCGCTCGTTCGGAGGCGAGTGCGGCGCGCGAAGCGGGCACGCGCCCGGCCGCCGGCTGGCAGGATCGGCGTATGGCGGAACAGCGGCGGGACGCGGACGGCGACGAGGTGCGGGCCTGGGCGGAGCTGGTGGCCACCGCCCGGCGGACCGTCGCCGACGGCCTGGTCGTCGGCACCTCCGGCAACGTCTCCGCGCGGGCCGGCGACACCGTCCTGGTCACCCCTTCGGGCGTGCCCTACGACCGGCTCACCCCGTCCGACATCACCGGCGTCGACCTCTCCGGCCGCCAGGTGCTCGGGTCACTGGTGCCGACCAGCGAACTCCCCATGCACCTCGCGGTCTACCGCACCACCCACGCCCGCGCCGTCGTGCACACCCACGCCGTGCACGCCACGGCCGTCTCCACCCTCGTCACCGAGCTGCCCGCCATCCACTACATGACCTGCGCGCTCGGCGGCCCCGTACGGGTGGCCCCCTACGCCGCCTACGGCACCCCCGAACTGGCCGCCCACCTGCTGCGCGCCCTGGAGGACCGTTCCGGCTGCCTGCTGCGCAACCACGGCACGGTCACCTACGGGGACACCCTGGACGCCGCCTACGACCGCACCGCCCAGCTGGAGTGGATGTGCCGGGTCTGGCTCACGGCGTCCTCCGTGCCGGGCCTGGCGCCGGCCCTGCTGACGGAGGCGGAACTGACCGAGGCGGGAGAGCGGCTGCGGGGATACGGCCAGCGGTGAGCCATCGCTGACCGGGGGCGCGGGGGTGCTCCACTGGCCGGTACCGGACCGGGCCCCGACACTGGACCCGTGCGCAAAGTCCACACAGCCGCTACCGCGATCGGTGCCGTGCTGGCCGCCGGCGCCGCGTCCGTGGCCGTCGGCAGACTGGCCAGCGGCGCCGCGCTGAAGCTGCCGCCCGGCCGCCCACTGCCCACCGAACCCCGGCTCACCGTGCACGGCGTGGAGGGCGCCCGGATCACCCTCACCCGCGATCTCGCCTCCCGCCGCCCCGGTGTCCACGGCCTCGCGGGCGACGGCTCCCACGCCGTCGTCGGAGCGGTGCTGGAGGGGGCCGAACCGAGCGCGGACACGGTCGTACGCGCCCTCGAACGCGTCACCCACGGAACCTTCGCCTCCGGCGACTCCGCCTGGCTCACCCCCAACGCCTACGTCGGCGACCCCTGCTCCGCCCTCGGTCTCGACCACGCCGACATCGACATTCCCGGCGAACTCGGCCCGCTGCCCGCGTGGTTCGTGCCCGCTTCCCGGGACACCTGGGTGATCGCCGTGCACGGCCTGGGCACCACCCGCGAGCTGACCCTCAACGTCATGGGGATACTCCACGCGCTGGGGCTGCCCGTACTCGCCCTCGCCTACCGGGGCGACCTCGGCGCCCCGCGCTCCCCGGACGGCCTCAGCCACCTCGGCGAGACCGAGTGGCGGGACGTGGACGCGGCGATCCGCTACGCGGTCCGGTACGGCGCCCGCCGGGTCGTCCTCCTCGGCTGGTCCACCGGTGCCACGATGGCCCTGCGCGCCGCCGAACAGTCCTCCGCACGGGACCGCGTCGCCGGGCTGATCCTCGACTCGCCGGTCCTCAGCTGGGAGACCACCCTGCGCGCCCTGGCCCACGCCCGCCATGTCCCCGGCCCCCTGCTGCCGCTGGCGGTACGCGCCGCCCAGGGCCGCGCCGCCACGCGCCCCGCCCGCGAGGCTCCGGGCGTGGAACCCCTGGCGGTCCCCACTCTGATCATCCACGGCCCCGACGACACGATCGCCCCCTGGGCCGACTCCCGCCGCCTGGCCGCCCGCCAGCCCGGCCTGATCTCCCTCCACCCCGTCCCCGAGGCCCCCCACTCCGCCATGTGGAACACGGACCCCACGGCCTACGAGGATCTGCTGCGCCGCTTCCTGACCCCGCTGCTGTAGCGGCTCCGGCCCGTCGGACCCCGGCCGGGGCCCCCGGTTCTGGCCCTCTGTGTCGCCCGCTGTGACATCCCGTTTGGGTTTTCGGACCGTCAACCGGAAGACTGCACCCGTGACGTCCCGTATCCCGCGCGACTCCAGGCTCCGAATCGTCCGACCGCGACCCCTGGCCGCCGCCCCCAGAGCTGTGAACCAGCGCCGCACGCGCCGCGCCGCGCCCAGGCCGCCCGAGGGGACCCCGGCCCCCGCCGAACTGGCGAGACTCGCCCGGACCGTCCTCGCCGGGGCGGTCCGCGTGGCCCGGTGGGCCGACCTCGCCCTGGGGCCCGGCAGCGAAAGCGCCACGGCGGACGGCAAGGCAACCCTCTCCGAAGCGACCGCCGACCGCGCCGCCGCCGACCTCGGCCTCACCACCGAGCAGCTCCGCGCCGACTGGGACACCGCCCGCCTCTCCGGACTCGTCGAGGTGCACGGCGACAGCGCCCGCCCCGGCTGGCGCCTGCGCGCCTGGGACCGGGACGACAGCGCCGTGCTGCGCGGCTGGGTCGCCCTCTTCGACGCCTGGTCGCTGGCCTGCCCCGAGCCGCGCGGCCAGGAACCGGCCACCGTGGCCGAGGTCGTCTCGGCGATGCCCCAGGTCCTCTCCTTCCTCCAGCTCTCCGCAGGGCCCGTCCCGGCGGAGCAGTTGCTCGACCTGCTCCAGCAGCGGGTCACCGAACTGCGCACCGAGCGCTGCGAGGTCACCTACCCTCCCGGCGCCGACGAGGCCCCCGTCCTCACCGCCCCCGCCCCGGACGTCCCCCTCGCGCCCCTCCTCGACTGGGCCGTCGAAGCGCTCGCCGCCGTCGGCGCCCTCACCCACGGCGACGGCCACGCCACCCTCACCCCCCTCGGCAGCTGGGCGGTCTGGGTCAAGCTGGAGCAGATCTGCGTCGCCGCGCAGAGCCCCGCCGGCAACATCGAGCAGTCCGCCGAGGACATGCTCCGCGGCTGCGCCCAGCTCCGCCCCAACGCCGCCCGCGCCGAATACCGGGCCTGGCTCGCCGCCCGCACGGTCGGTGGCGCCGTCGGCCAGCTCCTGGCCGCCGCCCGCGGTGACGACGCGCTGCTGCGCGGCCTCGCCTTCGAGGCGCTCCGCGTGGTCGGCGCCCCCGCCGAGCACGAGGTGCGCGCCGTCGTCGGGGAGCCCGCGCTGCGCCCCTACGCCCTGCTGTGGCTCGCCGAGTACGACGGAATCGACCCGGAGGACGCCCACGAGGTCCTCACCCGCGAGGAGGCCACCTGGCTGTGGGTCGACACCGCCGCCGCCGTCGCCGACCACGGCGAGACCGAGATGCTCGTCCGGCACCTGGAGGCGGCGGTGCAGCCCACCGTCCCCGCCCTGCTGGAGGAGGTCCGGGCCGTCGGGCACCCCCGCACCGTGCAGGTGCTGGTCGCGCTCGCCGCCGCCCACCCCGACCCCGCCCTCGCCAAGGCCGTACGCCGGGCCGCCTTCCAGGTCCACACCGGAGGCTGAGCGGCCGCCGCGGCGCCCCCGCCGCTCAGGGAGCGATCGCGGGGGCGTACGTACCGAAGCTCCATATGTTGCCCTCGGCGTCGCGCGCCATGTAGTCCCGCGAGCCGTGGTCCTGGTCCGTCGGGGGCATCAGGATCTCCACACCGTGCTCCACCGCGCGCCGGTGATGGGCGTCCACGTCGGCCGCGTCGGCCAGGACCACGTACGTCCCCGCCGGGCCCGCGCCGCGCATCGCCTCGGCGAAGGCACCGCCGCGCCCCTCGGACCCCAGCATCACCGCCCCGTTCCCCTGGGTCAGCTCGGCGTGCAGCACCGTGCCGTCCTCCGACTCGTACACCGCCAGCTCGGTGAAGCCCAGCGCCCCGGTCAGCTGCGCGATGGCCGCCCGCGCGTCCGCGTACAGCAGCGTCGGGTACATGCTCGGGCGCCCACTCGTGTCCGCCATGCCGGTCACTCCCCTCGTGAACGGGTCTGTCCCGCTTCGTCACCTCAAGTCCTGACAGTCTGGCAGTGACCACTGACAACGCCTCAGCCGAACGTGTCGCACCGGTCCGGGTCGCCCGTCCGGTACCCCTGGTCGAACCACTGCTGGCGCTTGAGCGAGGAGCCGTGGGTCCAGGTCTCCGGGGTGACCTTCCCCTGGAACTCCTTCTGGATGCGGTCGTCGCCCACCGCCGCCGCCGCGTTCAGCCCGTCCTTGATGTCCGCCGGGGTCAGGCTGGTGATCAGCGGCCGCCCCGTCGACTCGTCCGGCGTCGTGGTCGCGTGGTGCGCCCAGACCCCGGCGTAGCAGTCCGCCTGCAGTTCCACCCGCACCGAGTTGCTGTTCTCGCCGGTCTGTCCGTCCTGGCTGCGGCCCAGCGTGCCCATCAGATCCTGCACGTGGTGGCCGTACTCGTGCGCGATGACATACGCCTGCGCGAACGGACCCCCGCTCGCCCCGAACTTCGTGCGCAGCTCTTCGAAGAAGCCCAGGTCCAGATAGACCCGCTTGTCACCGGGGCAGTAGAACGGCCCGACCGCCGCCGTCGCCGCCCCGCAGGCGGTACGGATCTGCCCGCTGAACACGTACGTCTGAGCCGGGGTGTACCGCTTCCCCCGCTGCCGGAACTCCTGCGACCAGTAGTCCTGCACGCTGTTGACCACCGCGACCGCCCGGCAGTCCTCCCGGGTGTTCGCGTCCCGGCCGGTCCGGCAGGACTGCTGCACCTCGCTCACCGAGGAGGGCCGGGCCGCCGGGTCGTCGCCGCCCGAGGACAGCCCGAGCTGGTCCGGGCCGACGCCCAGGAACAGCGCCAGCAGCAGCCCGACCAGCCCCACCACACCGCCGCCGATCGTCGCCCGGCCGCCCGGCAGCCGGCTCCCGCGCACGTCCCGCACCTCGGAGGTGTCCAGATTCGCGTCGTCGTCGAACTGCACAGTCCGTCACCCTCCGTCACCTTCTGGCATTGCTGCCCGGACCGCCACGCCTGTCGTGTGCGCCCCCTGCGCCACCCCTACCCCGAGACGCCCCGCACCCCGCCGCCCGAGTCAGGAAAAGGGCTTGCCCGCCCCCGTTAGACTGGCCCCATGGCCATTCTCCTCGCGCATTAGACGGCGGGAACGCCCTCGACAGCCACCCACCCGTCAACCACGTACGCCCAGGAGTATGTCCGTGATCTCCGCCTCCGGTATCGAGCTGCGCGCCGGTGCGCGCGTCCTCATCGAGAACGCCACCTTCCGGGTCGCCAAGGGCGACCGCATCGGCCTCGTAGGCCGCAACGGCGCCGGCAAGACCACCCTCACCAAGTGCCTCGCCGGTGACGGCATCCCGGCCGCCGGCACCATCACCCGCTCCGGCGAGGTCGGCTACCTCCCGCAGGACCCCCGCACCGGCGACCTCGACGTCCTCGGCCGCGACCGCGTCCTCTCCGCCCGCGGCCTCGACGTCCTGATCCGCAAGATGCGCGAGAACGAGCAGCGGATCGCCAACGGCTCCGGCGCCACCCGCGAGAAGGCCATGCGCCAGTACGAGCGCCAGGAGACCGAGTTCCTCACCAAGGGCGGGTACTCCGCCGAGGCCGAGGCCGCGACCATCGCCGCCGCCCTCAACCTGCCCGACCGCGCCCTCGGCCAGCCGCTGCACACCCTCTCCGGTGGTCAGCGCCGCCGTATCGAGCTGGCCCGCATCCTGTTCTCGGACGCCGACACCCTGCTGCTCGACGAGCCCACCAACCACCTCGACGCCGACTCGATCGCCTGGCTGCGGGACTACCTCAAGACCTACCGCGGCGGCTTCATCGTGATCTCCCACGACGTCGACCTGGTCGAGACGGTCGTCAACAAGGTGTTCTACCTGGACGCCAACCGCGCCCAGATCGATGTCTACAACATGGGCTGGAAGCTCTACCAGCAGCAGCGCGAGGCCGACGAGAAGCGCCGCAAGCGCGAGCGGCAGAACGCCGAGAAGAAGGCCGCCGCGCTCAACTCGCAGGCCGACAAGATGCGCGCCAAGGCCACCAAGACGGTGGCCGCGCAGAACATGGCCAAGCGCGCCGACAAGCTGCTCGCCGGCCTCGAAGCGGTCCGCCAGTCCGACAAGGTCGCCAAGCTCCGCTTCCCCGAGCCCGCCCCCTGCGGCAAGACCCCGCTGATGGCAGAGGGCCTGTCGAAGTCGTACGGCTCGCTGGAGATCTTCACCGACGTCGACCTGGCCATCGACAAGGGCTCGCGCGTCGTCATCCTCGGCCTCAACGGCGCCGGCAAGACCACCCTGCTGCGCCTCCTCGGCGGAGCCGAGCAGCCCGACACCGGCGAGGTCGTCCCCGGTCACGGCCTCAAGCTCGGCTACTACGCCCAGGAGCACGAGACCCTGGACCCCGAGCGCACAGTTCTGGAGAACATGCGCTCGGCCGCCCCGGACCTGGACCTGGTCGAGGTCCGCAAGACGCTCGGCTCCTTCCTGTTCTCCGGCGACGACGTGGACAAGCCGGCCGGGGTCCTCTCCGGCGGCGAGAAGACCCGACTGGCGCTCGCCACCCTGGTCGTCTCCTCGGCCAACGTGCTGCTGCTGGACGAGCCGACCAACAACCTCGACCCCGCCAGCCGCGAGGAGATCCTCGGCGCGCTGCGCACCTACAAGGGCGCCGTCGTCCTCGTCACCCACGACGAGGGCGCCGTCGAGGCGCTCCAGCCGGAGCGGATCATCCTGCTCCCCGACGGCGTGGAGGACCTTTGGGGCTCCGACTACGCCGATCTGGTCGCTCTCGCCTGACCCCGTAGGACCCCTCCCCGGCCCGCCCGGGGCCTCGTGATCCACCCCGACCGGATCATTCGGCCCAGCGGTGATCCCCCATCTGAGTGAGATCTCCTCATACCGAGGTGTGTCCTACACGGATTTCCCGGCCGGTCCCCCGGTACCCGAGCGGTACCGGGG
>NZ_JBHXLV010000243.1:0-9432 GCF_042721685.1 Streptomyces sp. NPDC058459
GGCGTCGTGCATGCAGGCCCTGATCCAGCTCACCGAATACCTCGCACGTCTGGAGCCCCGACCGTGAGCACCGCGCCCCCTCGCATCTCCCTGTACCAGCCCGACTTCGCCCAAGACCCGCACGCCTTCTACCGGCGTATGCGCGAGCAGTTCGGTCCCCTGGTCCCGGTGGCCCTGGCGCCCGGCGTGCCCGCCACGCTGGTCGTCGGCTATGAGGCGGCCCGCCGTATCCTCGGCGACCCGCAGCGCTTCCCCGCCGACCCGCGCCGGTGGCAGACCACCGTCCCGGACGCCTGCCCCATCCGGCCGATGATGGAGTACCGGCCCAACGCGCTGCGCTCCGCGGGCGCCGAGCACGCCCGCTACCGGGCCGCGAACACCGCCGCGTTGCAGGCCGTCGACCAGCACGCGCTGCGCGATCACGTCGAGCAGGTCGCCGCCCAGACCATCGGCGCCTTCGCTGCCGAGGGGAAGGCCGACCTGCTGGCCCAGTACGCCTGGCCGCTCGCCTTCAACACGCTCAGCCACCTGCTTGGCTGCCCCGACGAGGTCGGGCGACGGATCGCGGACGGCATGTCCAAGATCTTCGACGGGGTCAACGCCTCCATCGGCAACCAGATCCTCGCCCAGGCCGTCACCGATCTCGTCGCCCTGCGCCGGGCGCACCCCGGCGACGACGTGACCAGCAGGCTCCTCGTCCACGTCGCGCGGCTGAACGACATCGAGATGGGCCAGCAGCTCCTCACCCTCTACGGCGCGGGCATCGAACCGCTGACCAACCTGATCACCAACACGCTCCTGGAGATGCTGACCAACCCGGATTTCTCCGGGGACCTGCACGCCGGCGATGCCTCCGTCCGCGAAGCCTTGGACACGGTGCTGTACCGCGACCCGCCGCTCGCGAACTTCTCCATGAGCTACCCGCCCCGGCCCGCCGACGTCGGCGGCTACCTGCTCCCGGCCGACGAGCCGGTGGTCATCAGCTACGCCGCATGCAACAACGACCCCGATCTCGGCGGGCGCGCGCCGCTGGGCAACCGCGCCCACCTCGCCTGGGGCGCCGGCCCGCACAGCTGCCCCGCCAGCTCTCACGCCTACCTCATCGCCGAGGCCGCCATCCTCCACATCCTCGATGCCCTGCCCGAAATGGACCTCGCCACCCGCCGCGAGGACCTCACCTGGCGCCCCGGCCCCTTCCACCGCTCCCTGGTGACCCTCCCCGTCACCTTCCCCACCAGCTGAAAGAGACCCCGACGTGCCCGAACAGCAGATACTCGTCCTCGACCCCACCGGCAACGACCCGGACGCCGAACACCAGGCCCTGCGCGAGCGCGGCCCCGCCACCCTCGTGGACATCCTCGGCGTGCGCGCCTGGTCCGTCTCCGACCCGGCTCTCCTGAAGGAACTGCTCACCAGTAAGGACGTCTCCAAGGACGGCCGCGCCCACTGGCCGGCCTTCGCCGAGACCGTCCCCACCTGGCCGCTGGCCCTATGGGTCGCGGTGGAGAACATGTTCACCGCCTACGGCGCCAACCACAGCCGCCTGCGCCGCATGGTCACCCCCGCCCTCTCCGCCCGCCGCACCGCCGCCCTCCAGACGGGCATCGAGACCCTGCTCAACGGGCTGCTCGACGACCTCGACGCGCTCCCGGTCGACGAGAGCGTCGACCTGCGCGAGCGCCTCGCCTACCCGCTGCCGATCGCCGTCATCGGACAGCTCATGGGCCTCCCCGCCGACCAGCGCGCCGAGTTCCGCACCGTGGTCGACAACGTCTTCGCCACCCACCTCACCGCCGAGGAACAGGCGGCCAACACCGCCGCCCTCTACGGCCTGCTGGACGCCCTCATCTCCACGAAGCGGACCAGGCCCGACGAAGACATGACCTCGCTGCTGATCGCCACCCGCGACGAGGAAGGCGACGGTTCCACCCTCAGCGACGCCGAACTGCGCGACACGCTCCTGCTGATGATCAGCGCCGGGTACGAGACCACCGTCAACGTCATCGACCAGGCCCTCACCACCCTGCTGTCCGACCCGGAGCAGCTCGCCCACGTCCGGGACGGTCGGTGCACCTGGCAGGACATCGTCGAGGAGACCCTGCGGCACGAGCCCGCGGTCAAGCACCTGCCCCTGCGCTACGCCCTCACCGACATCCCGCTCCCCGACGGGCAGACCATCCGGTCCGGCGACGCAGTCCTGGCCTCCTACGCCGCCGCCAACCGACACCCCGGCCTGCACCAGGACGCCGACCAGTTCGACGCCACCCGGATCAGCAAGGAGCACCTCGCCTTCGGGCACGGCGTCCACTTCTGCCTCGGTGCCCCGCTGGCCCGCCTCGAAGTCGCCACGGCTCTGCGCCTGTTCTTCGAGCGCTTCCCAGACGCCCAGCTCGCCACCCAGCGCGAAGACCTACAGCGCCTGCCGAGCCTCATCAGCAACGGACACACCAGCGTCCCCGTCCTGCTGCGCCCCACGACGACCGACTGACCGGCCCTCAACGAGGAATCCCTACCATGACCGCCCTCGCCCCAATACAGCCCCTCACCCCCTCCGAACAGCGCATCGCCCCGCACGTGATCAAGGGCCTGGACGCCCGCGAAATCGCAGCCGCCACCCAGCTCAAGCCGAACACCGTCCGCTCCACCCTGCGCACCGTGCGCTGGAAGCTGGCCTGTCCCGAACGCTGCTCCCTCGCCGTCGTCGCCCACCGCCTCCTCGACTCCGGCCAGATCACCGCCCCGACACCGCCACGCCCCGCTCCGGATCTCAGCCCCGAGCAGATCAGCCTGCTCAAAGCCGCGGCAGAACACACCCTGCCCCGCGACATCGCCCTCGCCGCCGGCCTCGCCCCGGCCGACCTGCGCGCCGCGCTCGACCAGCTCCTCGCCGACACGGGCGCACAGGACACCACCGAATTGGTGGTCCTTGCGCACAGCTGGCAGCTGCTACCGGCCGAGCAAGCCGCCCACGCGACGCGAAGCGGGGCAACCCAGTGACTCGCCCTATAACCCCCACGGCCAGCGAGGACCGCTCCGCCACCGGCACGTTCACCCAGACGCCGCCGGCCGCCATCTACGAGATGCGCATGCTGAGCACTGCGGCCGAGCGCGAAGAAGCCGCCGCCCTCATCCAGGACCGCCAGCGCTGGCTCACCCTGCGCGGTCTGCCCGTACCCACCCGAGCCGACATCCCCGCGCAGTTCCGCGAGGCGCAGGCCATGCCCGCCGGACTGTTCGAGGACGGGAGGCTGCTGGCCTGCATGATCCCCGAGCACGACCCTGACCTCGGATGGGGCCACGGGCCGTGCCTCTTTCTCCACAGCGTCCACACTCTGCCCGGCCAGTCCGACGACATCACCCGCCTGATCACCCTGTGGGCGTCCGACTTCGCCGCCCGGGTCGACCTCCCTGTCGTACGGGCCGAGACCCTGGCACGCCACGCCCTCGAAGTCGAACCCCTCGCTGCCGTCCTGCGTCGGCTCATCGAGACCGGCTGGGACGTGCACGGATCGGGGCCCGGACGCGACGGCGATCGAGCCGCCCGCCTCGAACTCCCCGCTGAGCCCCGCCCCGGGCTCAGCACACTGATCAGCTGCCAGGTCCACGCGCCGCATCCAGCCCCGAGTGACCGGAGCAACGCGTGACCACCGACGAACCGCTGCGGCCCGACCTCGCCCGCGAGCTGATCGCCCGCGCCACGGATTCGACCGCGCACCGGGCCAAGCGCGTGCGCGACCAGCTCGACGCCGTCCAGCTCGGACGGGGCCGGCACACCGACCACGCCAACACCAAGGTGCTGCGCCGCATCCTGGCCGAGCACGACTGGCCCGGCCACCGCCTCGTCGGCCCCGACGCGGCCCGCGCCGCGTGGAGCATCGCCCTGCACAGCGACGACGAACCCGACTTCCAGCGCGCCGCCACCACCCTGCTGGGACGTGCGGTCCAGGCCGGCGACGCACTGGTCCAACACTGGGCGCACCTGCACGACCGCACCCTCATCACCAGCGGGCGAGACCAGGAGTACGGCACCCAGCTCCTGCTGCGCGCCGACAGCATCGAACTGTGCCCGCTGCGCGCGCCGGAGTCAGTCGACGCACGCAGGGCCACCGTCGGTCTGCCGCCGATCGCCGTCGCGCTGAAGACAGTGCGCCGCCGGTACACCCCCTACGGCTCCGCCGATGAGGCCCCGACCGTCGTCCTCGCGGGGGCCGCGTGAATAAGCAGAACCGCAACCTCTCGACCAGTCGTCTCACGGCCGCAACTCCAGTCTGGGAAAGGATCGTTGACGCATGAAGCTCACCACCGCCGTTCTCGCTGCCGGTGCTGCCGTCTCCCTCACCACCGCCATGGTCGGAGCGGCCCGGCTCCGGCAGGACGCACGACACCAGACCGAGCGAAACGAGGCGCTGGTCGCGGGCAACCAGATCGACTGGCTGGCGCAGACGTCCACCAATCCCGATCTCGCCAAGCTCTGGAAGCCGGAGGACATGGAGGCCGAGGAGTACATGCAGCTCATGTCGGCCAACCGGCTCATCTGCGCGCTCAGTCTGCGCGACCGCCTGGGCTTCGTCCCGAAGGGGCACCTGCCCTTCTTCGCTGCCTGGATCATGAAGAGCGACGTCAGCCGACGGTACTGGAAGCGGTTCGGTGACCTCCGCGCCCAGGAGGCCGAGGGAGACGAGCGCGCCGAGCGGTTCACGAACGCTCTGGACCGGGCCGCTCAAGCCCGTTCGCGTGAACAAACCGCAGCCGCCTGAAGAAGAGGCTGCCTCGCTCTCAACTCCTGAAGGAACTCCATGGACTTCATTGCTGTTCCACTACCGCCCGGCGATTTCACCATCGGGAAGACGTTCAACTTCGAGGCTGGCCACCGGCTTCCCGGGCTGCCGGACGAGCACAAGTGCTCGCGCCAGCACGGGCACAGCTACGAGGTCGAGGTCATCCTTACCGCATCCTCGCTGGAGGAGCCCGGCTTCGTCGCGGACTTCGGGGCGCTTGCTCCGTTCAAAGAGTTCATGAACACCGAACTCGACCATCACAACTTGCACGAGATTCTTCCCTTCGAGCCGACCTCGGAGCGCTTGGCCCAGTTCCTGGCCGGGTGGTTCATCCAGAACCTTCAGCCCGCCATCCCCGGCCGCCTGGTCGCCATCCTGGTCCGAGAGACCCAGAGCAGCTGGGCCCGCTTCGATGTGGAGGGACGGTGACCGCATCCGGGACGATCCCCGACGAACCGACGGCTGACGAAGGCGAATCCCACCTGATCGTCGCGGAGTGCTTCGGCGTCGAGGTGCCGACCTTCCAGGGCGAGGGACCGAGCTGCGGACACCCAGCGCTGTTCATACGCCTGTCCAGGTGCAACCTCACCTGCGCGAAATGCGACACGAAGTACACCTGGGACTGGTCCCAGTTCGATCCGCGCAAGGAGTCGGCGAAGCGGTCCGTGGCGGACCTGGTGGCCTGGGCCGCTTCCTCGCCGGTCGAGCTGGTCGTGATCACCGGCGGCGAGCCGTTGATCCAGCAGGCGCGACTGGTGCCTCTCGTCCGGGGACTGATAGCAGCCGGCAAGCGGATCGAGTTCGAGACGAACGGCACCATCGCGCCCGCTCCCGAGCTGGTGGCCGACGAGGTCCGGTTCAACGTCTCGCCCAAGCTCGCCAGCTTCGGCGTGAAGGAGACCAAGAGCATCGTGCCAGCCGCGCTGGAGTCGTTCGTGGCCTCCAGGCAGGCGGCGTTCAAGTTCGTAACTTCCACGGTGGACGACCTCGACCGGATCGCCGAGCTGGCCGACGCCCACCGGCTCGCGCCGGTGTGGGTGATGCCGGAGGGCACCACCCCCGAGGTGATCACCGCGACCACTCGGGTCCTCGCGGACGCGGTCGCGGCCCGTCACTGGCACTTCACCACCCGCCTTCACGTGTTGGCCTTCGCGGACGCCCGAGGCCGCTGACCGCACGTGCCACCACGCCCCATCCGTTCCCCCAGTCCCCGGAAACGAGAGACGCCCATGACGACCTCTATCGCCAGCCCGGCAGTGGCGCCGACCGCCGTCGTCCCCGGGCCCGCTGCGGTCATCGACACCGGCCGGGTCGCCGGCCTGATCCACCAGCTCTTGGCCGAACTGGGCGAGGACCCCGCCCGCGAGGGGCTGACCGGCACCCCGGACCGCGTCGCGGCCTGGTGGAAAACCTTCCTGTCCCCGGACGGCGCCGCAACGGCCACCTGCTTCACCGAGTCCCAGCTGGGTGGTCAGCTGGTCATCGTGGGCGGCATGAGTGTGTGGTCGCTCTGCGAGCACCACATGCTGCCCATGAACTTGCAGGTCACGGCTGGATACGTGCCGGATGGCGAGGTGGTGGGCCTGTCGAAGTTCGGGCGGATCGCCCAGCACTTTGCCGGCCGACTGCAGGTCCAGGAACGCTTCACCCGCCAGGTCGCCGAATACCTCAACGGCGTGATCGGACACGAGGACGTCGCCGTCGCCGTGCGCGGCGTGCACCTGTGCATGAGCATGCGGGGCGTACGGATGGAGGAGGCTCGCACCACCACGGTGCACTCGGGCGGGCGCTTCGGCACCGATCCCGTCCTTTCCCAGCAGTTCCTCACCCTCACCACCGGCCTGTGGGGAGCGCCGTGATCACCACTGCGGGAATCGACTTCTCCGTCATCGCTCCGCCTGCCTACCTGGAGCACTTCGTCGCCCAGGAGCCGGCCCGCGTCCACCACGTGGCCGCCCAGCACGTGCTGTCCGACGAGAGCTACCGGGCCTTCTTCGCTCGCGAGGCCGAGCGAGGCGCCGAGATCATCGTCGACAACGGGCTCTTCGACCTCGGCTACGCCCTGCCGGCGGAAAGCCTCGTCGAAGCCGCGCTCGCGGTGTCCGCGAGGGAGATCATCCTGCCGGACGTCATGCGGGACGGGGCCGCGACCTTGAAGGCTGGCGAGAAGGCCGCGCGCGAGATCCGGGAGCTGTCCGGCGATGCATTCCGGCTGTGCGCGGTGCTGCACGCCGCGGACGACGACGAGTGGCTGCGCACCTACGACGCCTTCGTGACCAGCGACTGGGCCGGGGCCATCGCTCTGCCGGCCTCGCGTCGACCGGATCCCGACGAGCAGCTGTGCCGGACCCGCTGGTTGGCGACGGCCTACCTGCAGGACCACGGCCTGCTCGACGATCTGCTCGTCTACCGGCTGCTCGGTCTGGGCCGGACCGGGCACCTGGAGCTGATCGAGCAGCGCGAGCGCGAGTGGATCTCCTCCGTGGACGGCGCGGCCCCGGTCATCCTCGGCGCGATGGGCGTCGCCCTGCTGCCCGAAGGGCCCTACGAGAAGCCCTCCACGCCCCGCATCGAGAAGCTCGGCCCGATCCCCGAAGACCGGTTCGACCTCATCCGGGAGAACATCTGCGTCGTCCGCGCAGCGGCCGGCAGCAGCGTGACGATCGCCGAGGAGCACCGATGACCCCCTTACTGGCAGACCCCGCCCCCGGCCTCCTGCGCGCCGCCCCGATCGAACCAGCCGGGCACACCATGACCCACGAGAGGCTGCTGCGCTACCTGGAGATCAAGGTCCACCACCTCATCCAGGACCATGACTGGGACAGCATCCGCGTCATCGGCGGCTACGACCGCACGGCGGTGGTCTCCCGGTACGAAAAGACCGGGAAGCTGTTCAACATCGAACGGCCCACCGCAGAGATCCACGGCCGTGACCTCGTCGTCAAGGCGTTCCCCGGAGCCGACTACGTCCAGCACTACGCCCTGATCATCGCCACGTACCTGGCCATGACCGGCCGCCCGGCAGACACTGTCACCTATCAGCCGCCCGAGCATGAGAAGTGCCGAACGGCGCTCGACGCGCTCGACCTGGAACTGGACGGCGACCTGGTGATCGTCGGCTGGGGCCTTCAGCACCTCGCTTCCGAGAACGGAGTGTGGACCCGCGGACCCGGCTACGCCTGGCAGCGCCTCGACGTCGCCGGCCGTCGCGTGGTCTACCTCGGGTTCCTCCACAGCATCTGGGGAGACGTGGCCGGACGGGTCGTCACGCGCCTTGCCGAACTCGGCGCAGGCGACGTCGTCTACGTCGGCAAGGTCGGCTCACTGACCCCCGGCGTCGAACCGAACGCCTGGCTGGCGACCGGCAACACCAGCCTGATACGCGGGGCGATGGTGAGCTGGGACGACTTCTTCGGCGACTACGCCGCCGCCCACGACGGGGTGCACAGCGGCCTGCACGTCTCCTCCCCGTCGATCCTGCTGGAGAACCGCGACTGGCTGGCCCAGCACACCGCCTCGTACGCCTTCGTCGACCCGGAGATCGGACCCATGGGCGCGGCGGCGCGCCAGACGGGGATCAGATTCGGTTACCTCCACGTCATTTCCAACAACCTCGCCACCCACTATCCCGCCGACCTGTCCAATGAACGGCACGGCGACGTCCTGCGCCAGCGGGCCGTCCTGGTGGACCGCATCCGCACCATCATCACCGGCCGCCTGACCTCCAGCCCGACCCACACCCTGGGAGAGTCCCGATGACGGCGAACGCGCCGACCACCACCGCAGCCGGGAAGCTGATCACCTTCGTCGGCGGTGACGGGGCCGGCAAGTCGACCCTCGCCGCCCACCTGCACCAGGCCCTCAATGATGCCGGCCACACGGCAGTCCTCATCGGCAAGCACAGCACCGACGTCCCCCAGGACCCGGAGCTGTCCGCCTACCTCGACCGCCTCAACGAGCTGGTCTACCGGCGCGACGCCCGCGTCGCCCAGGCATGCGGCGACCACTACTGGCTGCTGGCCCTGGCCTCCTGGTACACCCTGCAGGACCGGCTCGTCATCCAGCCGGCCCTCGCTGCGGGCACCCACGTGATCCTCGACAACGCGCACCACAAGATCCTCGCCCGGTACGCGGTCAACCCCGAGGTCTCCCCCCGCCTGTGCGAGCAGGTCTTCGCGCATCTGACGAAGCCGGACCTGGTGTTCTTCTTGAACATCGGTGCCCGCGAGGCTCTCGTCCGCAAGGGCTCGTTCACTTCCCTGGAGGCCGGCCACGCCGGGGGCGGGGACGAGGACTTCATCCGCTACCAGGACACCGTGCTGGACCAGATGCGCGAACAGGCGGAGCGCGGCGCCTGGCTGACGCTGGACGTCGCCCAGTTGGACCGCGACCAGGTCTACAAGGCCGCTTCCGCTGCCTTGGCCGACCGTCTGCGCCTGACCGTCTGACCCGGCTCTCCCGCACCGATAAACAAGGAACGCACCATGGACCAGGCCCTGTCCGCGAGCGAGACATACGTCTGTCACGGCATCACCTGGGCGAGAGGTGACCCCCGTCTTCTGCTCGCCCCCGTGACCGGCGGACCACTTGTCTACGCCCCGGTCATGGGCAGGCGCCTGAGTTACCAGGTGAGCGGTACCGGCCGGTGGTGCAC
>NZ_JBHXLV010000244.1:0-9424 GCF_042721685.1 Streptomyces sp. NPDC058459
GGCCAGCAGGTCACTGTGGTGCACCACGACCTCCAGCTCACCCGCCTCGCACGCGGCCAGCCGGTCGCGCAGATAGCCCTCGGCCCGGCCCCGCAGCGCGGGCCGCTCCTCGACGGCCGCGCCGACCCAGCCCCGCAGCCACTGCGCGGTGAGCGCCGCGTGCTCCGGGCCGAGCCGCCACGGGCTGGGGCTGACCCGTACGGTCGCGCCGTGCTCGGCGAACGCCTCGCCGGCCGCCGTGACCGCGTCCGGGCCGAGCAGGCCGCCCCGGCGCTGGTGGACGTTGAACGCCTCGGCCAGGTCGGCGTCGAGCGGGTCGGGGGACGCGAACTCGACGCGGCCGGCGACGGAGAGGGTGAGCAGCGCGGGGCTGCCCGCGCCCGCGCAGGCGGCGGCCAGCGTGTCGACCTCGGCGCGGGTGAGCACGTCGAGCAGCGCGGACGCCGTCACCAGCGAGGCGCCGGACAGCGCGTCCGGGGTGAGCCGCGCGACATCGCCGCGCCGCGTCTCGACGGTGACCCGGCTGCCGTCCGCGGCGGTGCGCGGGGAGGCGACGGCGGCGAAGTGCAGCAGGTAGGGGTCGCGGTCGTGCAGCACCCAGTGCTGGGCGCCGGCCAGCCGGGCCGCGAGCCAGCGGCCCATCGAGCCGGTGCCGCAGCCCAGGTCGTGGATCACCGATCCGGCTTCCTGGTGCGGGAGTTCGGCCAGCCGCTTGCCCAGCGGCTCCAGCAGCCCCAGGGCCCGCGCGTCCGCGTCGGCCGGTTCCCGCAGCTGGAGCCACTCGGGCGCGTACCGGGGCGCCTCGTCGGGCTCCCCCTCCCGCAGCCGTACGGTGGCCCGTTCGCCGGGGCGTCCGACCGGACCGGCGCCGGCGATGACGTCGGAGGTGCCGGGGTGTCCGGTGCCGTCGTCCACCCGGTGCTCCTGCTGTGCGGCGCGGTCGGTCATGCGGCCCTCCTGGGGGCGCCGGGGAGCCTGCCGAGGACCCCGGCGAGGCTGCGGGCGGTGGCGGCCCAGCCGCCGAGCGCGCTGCGGCGGCCGCGTGCGGCGGCCTTGAGCCGGCGGCGCACATCGGGCTCGCCGAACCAGCCGCGCAGTTCGGCGGCGATGGCGGCGGGGTCCTCCGGGGGTACGAGGATGCCGGGCACCCCGCCGTCGGGGGCGCGGCCGACCGCCTCGGGCAGCCCGCCCACGTCGGTGGCGATGACCGGGATGCCCCGGGCGAGGGCCTCGGTGACGGCCATGCCGTAGGTCTCGGCGTAGGAGGTGAGCACCAGGAGGTCGGCGGCGGCGTAGCTGGCGTCGAGGTCGGCGCCGGTGCGCGGGCCGGTGAGGTGCAGCCGGTCGGTGAGGCCGTACCGCTCGATCTGGGCACGCAGCGTGGCCACGTACTCCGGATCGGTGCCGAGGCCGCCGACCAGCGAGCAGGTCCAGGGCAGGTCCCGCACGGTGGCGAGGGCCTCGACCAGGCGGTGCTGGCCCTTGCGCGGGGTGACGGCGGCGACGCACACCAGATGGGAGCGGCCGTCGGTGCCGGGTGCGAGGGGCGCGATGTCGGCGCCGGGGGCGGCGAGGTGGACCCGGTCCGGGGCGAGGCCGTGGTGCGAGACGAGCCGGCGTACGGCCCAGTCGCTGGTGGCGATGATGGCGGGCACCGCGCGCAGCACGGCGCGTTCGCGGGCGTCGAGGTCGGCGGCGACGGCCGGGTCGAGTCCGGTCTCGTCGCCGAGCGGCAGATGGACGAGGACGGCGAGCCGGAGCCGCTCGGCCTCGGGGACGACGATCTCGGGCACCGCGCAGGCCACCAGGCCGTCCAGCAGCACCGCGGTGTCGTCGGGGAGCCCGGCGAGGGTGCGGGCGAGCGACTCGCGGGCGTCGGTGTCGGGGTCGGGCCAGGCGCCGGGGGCGGCGTGCCGGACGACCTGCCAGCCGAAGCCGGGGAGGTCGAGGCAGACCCGGCGGTCGTAGGCGTTGCCGCCGCTGGGGGCGGACAGGTCGTCGACGCCGCCGGGCATGACGAAGTGCACGGTGCGCAGCGACATGGGGATGATCCCGAGGTTCTCGGTGGCGAGGGACTGTGCGGGCACGTAGGCGAGGCGGGCCCGGTCCACGGTCAGGTCGCTCACAGGCCACGCTCGTAGCTCGCCCAGGCGACGTGGGACTCGTGCAGGGTCACCGAGAGCGCTGCCAGGCCCTTCGCGCCCTCGCCCAGGGCGCCCTTGGTGACGCGCTCGGCGAGCCGGTCGGCGATGACCTTGGCCAGGAACTCGGTGGAGGTGTTGACCCCGGCGAACTCGGGATCGTCGTCCAGGTTGCGGTAGTTCAGCTCGGCGGTGATGGCGCCGAGTTCCCGCGTGGCCAGGCCGATGTCGACCACGATGTTGTCCTCGTCCAGCTGCTCACGGCGGAAGGTGGCGTCCACCAGGAAGGTGGCGCCGTGCAGGCGCTGCGCGGGTCCGAACACGTCGCCGCGGAAGCTGTGGGCGATCATGATGTGATCGCGGACGGTGATGCTGAACAACGGACGACCCTCCAGGTGCGGTGCGTCTGGTCCCCCGAGGTTCCTTGCCGGGGGTTGCCGAGTAGTACGGCTCTTGGGTTACCCGTGTTCAGCCCTGTCTCACTCTTTTCTCAGGTCAGGCCGGGTCGGGGTACCGGACGCGGTGGCAGAGCGCGGGGATCTCCCCACTCGTCAGGCGGGGCATCAGCTCAGGGAGTTCGGCGAAGTCGCTCTCCCCGGTGATGAGCGCGTCCAGGGCCGGGTCGGCGAGCAGGTCCAGGGCGAGGGTCATCCGTTCGGCGTAACCGCGGCCGGGGCGGGCGGCCGGGGAGACGGTGCCGACCTGGCTGCCGCGCAGGGTGAGCCGGCGGGAGTGGAACGCCTCGCCGAGCGGCAGGGAGACGCGCCGGTCGCCGTACCAGCTCAGCTCCACGACGGTGCCCTCGGGGGCGAGGAGTTCCAGGGCGCGGGTCAGGCCCTGCTCGGTGGCGCTGGCGTGGATGACGAGGTCGCGCTCCCCGGTGGCGTCCTCGGGGGTGGCGAAGTCGACGCCGAGGGCCTCGGCGGTCGCGGCGCGGCCCGGGTCGGCGTCGACCAGCTGGAGCCGGATGCCGGGGAAGCGGGCCAGCAGGGCGGCGACCGAGCAGCCGATCATGCCGCCGCCGACCACGCTGATCCGGTCCCCGATCTGCGGGGCCGCGTCCCACAGGGCGTTCACGGCGGTCTCCACGGTCCCGGCGAGCACGGCCCGCGCGGCGGGCACCTCTTCGGGTACGACGGTCACGGCGCTCACCGGAACGACGTAACGGCTCTGGTGCGGGTGGAGACAGAAGACCGTACGGCCGGTCAGCGCGTCCGGCCCCCGCTCGACCACGCCGACGCTCAGATAGCCGTACTTCACGGGGCCGGGGAAGTCGCCCTCCTGGAACGGCGCCCGCATCACGTCGTGCTGGCTCGCCGGGACACCGCCGCGGAACACCAGGGTCTCGGTGCCCCGGCTGACCCCGGAGTACAGGGCACGCACCAGCACCTCGTCCTCGCCGGGCTCCCGGAGGGTGACGTCGCGCAGTTCGCCGTGGCCGGGTGAGCTGAGCCAGAACGCGCGGGCGGCGGGGTTCATCGTCATCCTCCTGAACGATCGGGAACTTGCTCACGTACCGAGAAGGGCACAGGCCGCGCACAGTACGCGGCCTTGATCGACTCTGTCACTCGGCCGGAGGATGCACGGTGGCCCTGAACAACACCTATGACGCGAGGCTCCAGCAGGAGACGGCTGTGGGAGCGGCCGTGCAGATCCTGCTGCTCGCCCTGCTCGGCACGGCCATCGGCTTGGGGGTGGCCGGCTGGCTGACGGGGCTCGCCTTCGCGTTCGCCACCTGGGCGGTGCTCTCGCGTGCCCTGCACCGCTCCGCGCTGCGCTCCTTCGGCCCGGCGAACCGCGTCACCCTCGGCCGGGCGACCCTGGTCGGCGGGGTCACCGCGCTGGTCGCGGACTCCTTCCGGAGCGCCCCGCCGGTCACCCTCCTGGTCAGCCTGACCGCCGTCGCCCTGCTCCTGGACGGCGTCGACGGCAAGGTCGCCCGCCGCACCGGCACCTCCAGCGCGCTGGGCGCCCGCTTCGACATGGAGGTGGACGCCTTCCTGATACTGGTCCTCAGCGTGTACGTCGCCACCCGGCTGGGCCCCTGGGTCCTCCTGATAGGCGGGATGCGCTACCTGTTCGTCGCGGCGGCCTACTTCGCCCCCTGGCTGAACGCACCCCTCCCCCCGTCCCTCGCCCGCAAGACGGTCGCCGCCCTCCAGGGCATAGCCCTCCTCATAGCCGGCTCGTCGCTCCTCTCCCACCCTGCCGCACTCGCCGTGGTCCTGCTGGCGCTGGGGTCGCTGGGGTGGTCGTTCGGGCGGGACGTGATGTGGCTGTGGCGTCACGGGCGGGCTACGGCGGTCACGCCGGAGGTCCGGCCGCAGGAGGCCGCGCCTCCGCAGATGGCGCCGCTGGAGCTTGAACTGGCGGCGCGGTGAGAGGTTGCCGCGGACGGAACAGTCCACAAGTCGGCGGCCGACTCCACCTTCGTGCGAGTCGGCCGCAGGGCACTGCTCCCATGCGTAGGGCAACTCACAGCCTGGCCAGGAACTCCGCCCACGCAGCGGAGGTCAGCGTCAGCATCGAGCGGCCCCGTGGGGGGCATTTGGAGTCGCGTACATGAACGGCTGCGGCTCTCGTCGCGACCTCGACACACTCGCCGCCCTCGCCGCTGCTGTAAGTACTCTTACGCCACACCAGCTCAGAAGGTTCCCAGACCCCGCCCACACGGTTCATCTTTCTCCCAGAAGCTTCTCTACGAACTCCAGCGAATCGCGTGGCGTCAGCGCCTGAGCTCGAAGGATGCCGTACTGCTCCTCGTGCTCACGCACCGAACCCCGGTCGCGGAAGAGGCGACTCTCCTTCTGCACCTCGACGTAGGCCATCCTCTGCCCCTGGACAGTCTCGATCAAGGTGAACGGCCCTGCGAGCGCGGCGTGCTCCTTCACCTCGGCGGGCATCACCTGGATCTCGACGTTTCGGCGCCCACCACGCAGCAGGATCTCCTCCAACTGTCCACGCCAGACGTTCCATCCGCCAATAGGACGCCGCAACATCATCTCCTCGATCACGAAGCTGATGGTCGGTAGCGGCTTGCGTTCGAAGACGTCCTGGCGAGCGAGCCGTGCGGCCACCCGCTGCGCGATGACATCCTCGTCCAACAAGGGTCGCCTGGCCCCGAACACCGCCCGCGCATACTCCTCCGTCTGCAACAACCCCGGCACAGCCTGGTTGGCATACACATGCAGCTCAACCGCCTCTTCCTCCAGCTTCGCCGCATCCCGGAAGAACGCCGGGTACCGCGTCCGGGCGACCTCCTCCTTCATCACCACGAGCAGGCCGCCGGCGTCCAGTACCTCGTCCGCCCGGTCGATGAACTCCGCCCTCGGGATGCGCCGCCCCAACTCCACCGAGGCGACCATGTCCTCGCCGTACCCGAGCAGTGTCCCCAACTCCGCCCGGGTCATCCCCTTCCGGGTCCGGAGCAGCCGCAACTGCCGCCCGAAGCACCGCAGGATGCCCGCCTCGCTCTCACCATGAGCCGTCATCGGTGACCTCACCTCACCCACCCGCACAGTGGCACCGGCCCGCCGCAGGCACCACACCCGTCGTCACTCACCGCTCACTGTAGGGACACGTGCCGTCGCCTTCACGACACTTGGCCCCCTCTCCCCCGTACCAGGTACGAGCCCCGCCCTCCCCGTGTACAGCAGCCGTCTGTACACGTACTGAACGCGGTGAGGGCGCTCCCGGTCGTGGGGAAGCACCTCCTGCGGAAGAACGTCATCAAGATCGGCATCCCGCTGGTCGGCGTTCCCCTCGCGGCGGTGCTGAACCACTACACGACGCTGCTCGCGGGCCGGCAGGCGCAGGCCGTCTTCCGCAATGAGGCTCGGGTGATCGAGATCGCCGACAATGAGGCGCTGCTGATGCGGCACCTGGTGCGGACGGTCCGGGAGCGACACCAGGTGGTCGACGAGGAACTCGCCGGCCTGGTCGGCATCGACCCCGCCGAGGTATGGCGGCGCATGGACACCGAGCTGGGGGATCTGAGCGGCCTCCTCGACGCGGCCGACCGGGTGGCCACGGTGGACGGCCCCTCAACGCGCGTGAGAAGGCCGTCATCGCCGAAATCCGGGATCACTGCCGCCCAGCCTGACACCCGGGGGCTCAGGCCGCGCGGCGCCCGAGCGCCCGGTGGGTGTCGATGATCTCCGCGTACCTGCGTCCGCTGGCCTTGATCGTGCGGGCCTGGGTGGCGTAGTCCACGTGGAAGAGGCCGAAGCGCTTGTCGTAGCCGTACGCCCACTCGAAGTTGTCCATCAGGGACCAGGCGAAGTAGCCCGCGAGCGGGGCGCCCTTGGCGGCGGCGGAGGCGCAGGCGGCGAGGTGGCTCTCCAGGTAGGCCCGGCGCTCGGGGTCGTCGACGGTGCCGTCCGGGCCGACCAGGTCGGGGAAGGACGAGCCGTTCTCGGTGACGTAGATCTTGCGGGCGCCGTACTCCTCGGTGAGCCGCAGCAGCAGGGTCTCGATGCCGCTCGCGTCGATCTCCCAGTCCATACCGGTACGCGGCACGCCCTCCCGGCGCACGGAACGGGCGTACGGGGCGGGCCCGTCGGGGTCGTCGGCGACATGGGCGGGCATGTAGTAGTTCAGGCCGAGCCAGTCCAGCGGGGTGGCGATGGTCTCCAAGTCGCCCGGTTTCTCCGGGAGTTCCACGCCGTACACCTCGACCATGTCGGCGGGGAAGCCCCGGCCGTGCACCGGGTCGAGCCACCAGCGGTTGACGTGGCCGTCCTGGCGGTGCGCGGCGGCCACGTCCTCGGGGCGGTCGGTGGCGGCGTGCACGGTGGACAGGTTGGTGACGATGCCGACCTCGGCGCCGGGCGCGGCGGCGCGGATCGCCCGGGTGGCGAGGCCGTGGCCGAGGAGCAGGTGGTAGGAGGCGCGTACGGCGGCGGTGAGGTCGGTCCAGCCGGGCGCCATCTTGCCTTCGAGGTGGCCGATC
Source organism: Streptomyces sp. NPDC058459 (assembly GCF_042721685.1). Taxonomy (NCBI): domain Bacteria; kingdom Bacillati; phylum Actinomycetota; class Actinomycetes; order Kitasatosporales; family Streptomycetaceae; genus Streptomyces; species Streptomyces sp. NPDC058459. Next base: position 7,093 of record NZ_JBHXLV010000244.1, read on the forward strand.
CAGGCGGAGCAGAGCGGCTCGTTGAGGGTGGCCCAGTGGGTGACGCGGTCCCCGAGGCGCTCGGCGACGGCCGAGGCGTACGCGGCGAAGTGCTCGGCGGTGTCCCGCTCAGGCCAGCCGCCCCGGTCCTGGAGCACCTGCGGGAGGTCCCAGTGGTAGAGGGTGACGGAGGGGGTGATGCCCGCCTCCAGCAGGGCGTCGGTCAACTCGTCGTAGAAGGCCAGCCCCTTGGCGTTGACCGGGCCGTCGCCGCCGGGCACCACACGCGGCCAGGCGACCGACAACCGGTACATGTCGACGCCCAGTTGGCGCAGCAGCCCGAGGTCGTCGCGCCAGCGGTGGTAGTGGTCGCAGGCGGTGTCGCCGTTGTCGTCGCCGTCGATCTTGCCCGGGGTGTGCGAGAAGGTGTCCCAGATCGACGGTGAGCGACCGTCCTCGGCGACGGCGCCCTCGATCTGGTACGCCGAAGTGGCCGTGCCCCACCGGAAGTTGTCCGGGAAGGCGGCGAGGTCGATGGGCTCGGACATGGAAGTCCCTTCGAGGTGCGGGGAGTCGGTCACTTGACGGCACCCGCCGTCAGTCCGGTGACGAGATAGCGCTGGAGCAGCAGGAACCCGGCGACCACGGGGACGCTCACCACGAGCGAGGCGGCCATGATCTGGTTCCAGTAGACGTCGTAGAGGGTGGAGTAGCCCTGGAGCCCGACGGCGAGGGTGCGGGTGGTGTCGTTGGTCATCACGGAGGCGAAGAGCACCTCTCCCCACGCGGTCATGAAGGCGTAGACGGCGACGGCGACGATGCCGGGCACCGCGGCGGGCACGACCACCCGGAACAGCGAGCCGAGCGGCCCGCAGCCGTCCACCAGCGCCGCCTCGTCGAGGTCGCGCGGCACCGAGTCGAAGTACCCGATCAGCATCCAGATGGAGAACGGCAGCGAGAAGGTCAGGTACGTCAGGATCAGCCCGGCGCGCGAGCCGAACAACGCGATCCCGGTGGCGTTGCCGATGTTGATGTAGATCAGGAACAGCGGGAGCAGGAAGAGGATGCCGGGGAACATCTGCGTGGACAGCACGGTGACCGTGAAGACGCGCTTGCCCCGGAAGTCGTACCGGCTGACGGCGTAGGCCGCGAAGACGGCGATGACGACCGAGCAGATCGTGGCCGAGCCCGCGACGATGAGCGAGTTCACGAAGTACCGGGCGAGCGGCACGGTGGACCAGATGTCGATGTACGGCCGGATCGTCAGCCGGCTCGGCAGCCAGCGGAACTTGTCGGTGACGTCGGCGAGCGGCTTCAGCGAGCTGGAGACCATCACGTAGACGGGCAGCAGGACGAAGCCGGTGAGCAGGGTGAGGAAGATCCGGCGGGACCACAGGAACGAACGGGGCGGCGCCATGGGTGAGAAGTCAGCCATTTCCGGCCCTCCTTCCGCGTGAGGTGAACAGCAGGTATCCGCCGGTCACGGCCAGCAGGAAGAGCAGCAGCAGGACGGACATGGCGGAGCCGGTACCGAAGTCCCAGGTGAGGAAGGTCGTCTGGTAGATGTGTACGGAGATCAGGTCGGCGGCCTCGGGTGCCGCCCGGCCGAACAGGACGTAGGGCGTGTTGAAGTCGTTGAACGTCCAGAGGAACAGCACCAGGACCAGTACCTGGTTGACCGGGCGCAGCGAGGGCAGCGTGATCCGGCGGAGCTGCTGCCACATCCCGGCGCCGTCCAGGGCGGCGGCTTCGTAGAGTTCGCGCGGGATGTTCTGGAGGCCGGCCATCACGATGAGGAAGGCGAACGGCCAGCCCTTCCACACCGAGACGGTGAGCAGGGCGTAGAAGCTGTTGTCGCCGATGAGCCAGAAGGACGGCTTGTCGGTGAGGTGCAGCTGGTCGTGCAGGACGTGGTTCACCAGGCCGTTGTCGTGCTGGAACATGAACACCCAGGTGATGACGGCCGCGTAGACCGGCAGCGCGTACGGCACCAGGAACAGGGCGCGCAGCAGGCCCCGGCCCCGGAAGGTGTCCTGCATGAAGACGGCGGCGGCGGTGCCGAGCGCCCAGCACAGGGCGACCGAGAGCAGGGTGAAGCCGACGGTGACGGCGAACGAGTGCAGCAGCGCCTCGCCGGCCGGGGCGTCGAAGTCCACGGCCACGCGGTAGTTGCGCAGCCCGGTCCAGGGGGCGTGGCTCCAGTCGCGCAGGGTGAAGCGGGTGATGGCCCGGAAGCTCATCAGGGTGCCGATGACCATCGGGACCAGATGGACGAGGAGTTCGAAGACCAGGGCGGGCAGCAGGAGCAGGTACGGGAGCGCGGTGCGGCGGGACCGCCCGGTGCGGCGCGGGC
>NZ_JBHXLV010000245.1:0-9357 GCF_042721685.1 Streptomyces sp. NPDC058459
GCGCGAGCTTCTGGCCGACGACGTGGTAGGTCAGGATCTTCGTCAGCTGGGCCTTGTCGGCGAGGACCTTGTCCAGGGTGGCCTTCGGGATCTTGCTGAAGGCGTCGTTGGTGGGGGCGAACACCGTGATGTTCTGGGCGTTGTTGAGGGTGTCGACCAGGCCGGCCTTCTTCACTGCGGTGACCAGGGTGGACAGCGCCGGGTTGTTGGAGGCGGCGGTCGCGACCGGGTCCTTGGCCATGCCGTCGAAGGAACCCGCGCCGTCCTTCGGCACCGACGAACAGGCTGAGCCGAACGGCTGGTCCATGCTGGTCATGTCCTCGCTGGCCTTGGGCGAGGAGGCGGCGGGCGCCGAGGACTCGGACTTGCCGCTGTCCTTGGTGTCGCTGGAGGAGCAGGCGCTCAGCGCGAGGGGCAGCACGGCGGCGGCGGCAAGGGTGACGGCGGCACGGCGGGTGCGGGTGATGGTCATCATTTCTCTGTCATCTCCTGAGTGTGGCGCGCGACGGGCGTCGCACTGGGGGGCATCGCGGGACAAGCTGGTCCGGGGCGGGGTGGGTCTGCGGCGCGGGGGCGGCCCGTACCGCCGGGGTGCCGGTGGGGTCGGGGCGGCTCGTGGCAGTCGGCGCCCCGACCCCACCGAAGAGCGGGCCTCCCGGCGGCCCCTACCGCCGGGTTCCGGTTCGCCTGCGCGGCTGAGCCCGCGAGCGGCCCACGCGGCGCGCGCGAGGCACGGCGCGCCGGGGCGGCCGGCGATCGGTGGTCCCACTCCTCATCCCTCACACCGGGAATCCGGATCTGCTGCGGAAGCGGATTGGTCACTCCCCCGATCAGGTGAAATAAAGATCGAGACCAATCCGTCGGGGCACCTGCCTCGGATGAACCGGCCGCCTGTCCCCGATGTGGGGACCCCCGTCCCGTCCCGGTTGCGGGGACCCCGTCCGGAACACAAGAGGCGCCCGCCGCCTGTCGCGTCTACGATCCCCACGTGGCAGACATTCCCGACAGCCTCATCGCCCTGGAACGGTCCGCCGAGGTGGAGCGGGCCAGGCTGGCCGGTCTCACCGGGAGCGAGTACGACGCCCAGCGGCGCCGCTGGCGCACGGCCTACGACGCCGTGTGCGCGGCCATCGCCGAGCGGTCGGCCCGGACCGGCGAGGACCGGTGCGCGCTGGAGCGGGAGGTGCAGGAGGCGGTGCGGCACGCCCACGAAGACCCCGCCGTGGAGTAGCGCCCGCCGCTCGCCGCCGCCTCGGAGCACTCCGGCATGCGGGGCACGCGGTCCTGGGCCACGCTCGGGACATGGCCCCGGACATCCCCGTCGTGATCTACCCGCCCGCGCCGGACGGCGGCAGACGGGTGCGTGTCGGGGACCGGTTCGTCGGCCTGGCCTACACCGTGCTGGACGTCGTGGAGTTCCTGCGCCGGGCCGGGCCGGAGGATCTGGCCTCGGTGGAGGAGCCGGACGTCGTCGCGGCGCGGTGGGTCGAGTGGCGGGGCGCGGGCCCGCGGGAGTGGCCCCGCTGAGCACGGGAGCCCGGCCCCGTGGCGGTGGCGAACTGCCGTACGGGCGGCTCGGGATGCCCGGACGTGGGCAGCCAGGTCCAGTTGAGAGCGCGAGCCGGCGCTACCCGTGGGATACCGGCCCGTCAGGTCCGAACGCTATGAGGAGCGACCGTCATGCCCAAGCAGATCGCGCACGTCATCAGGGACATCGAGGACCGCACCGCGCTCGACTCCCTCTCCGGTCCGGCCGCGAGTCTGGTGAACAGGGTCACCGAGCCGACCGCCGTCAAGAACGCGCTCTCGGGCGGCTGGCTGGGCCACGCGCTGCACCCGGTGCTCACCGACATCCCTATCGGCGCCTGGGGCATGGCCACGCTGCTGGACCTGACGGCGGGTGAACGCGGCGCCCTGGCGGCCCGCAGACTCGTCGGCTTCGGCGTGCTCACCGTGGTGCCCACGGCGGCGAGCGGCGCCTCCGACTGGGCCGGCACCATCGGGGGCACCCAGCGGGTCGGCCTGGTGCACGGGATGCTCAACAGCGCCGCGACCGTCCTGCAGGCCGCGTCCTGGGTGGTCAGGCTGACCGGGCGGCGCCGCGCCGGAGCCGTGCTGAGCGGGGTGGGCCTGGGCCTGACCGGCGCCTCCGCCTACCTGGGCGGGCATCTGTCGTACGCGAACGGCATCGGCGTCAACCACACGGCGTTCGAGGAGCCGACGGGCCGGTGGACGGACGTGGCGGCGCTGACCGCGCTGGAGGAGGGCAGGCCGCTGCGGGCCGACGCGGCGGGTGTGCCGGTGGTGCTGGTACGGCACGGCGGGACGGTGGACGCCCTCTCGGCCACCTGCACGCATGCCGGCGGGCCGCTGGACGAGGGCGAGGTCGACGCGGCCGGCTGCATCCACTGCCCCTGGCACGGCAGCGCGTTCCGTCTGGCGGACGGCGAGGTCACGCGGGGGCCGGCGTCGGTCGCCCAGCCCGCCTGGGACGTGCGGATCTCCCAGGACCGGGTGCTGGTGCGGGCCGCGAACGCCTGAACCGGCCGGACGGACGGGTGAGGCGGCACCGGGATGACCAACCGCATCCGCACGGCGGGGCACTCCACGCGTGACGTCTACGAGTCGGTGACGATGCTGCGGAAGGCGCTGCCGCCCGGCAGCGAGTACCGCTGGATGCCGCGGCTCGGCGGGCGGCGGCACGCGCCCGAGGACGTCCCGGAACCCGACGGTGCCTGGCGGGTCAAGGCGTTCCGCACCACACGGCTCCTCGGCATCAGGCCGGCGACGACCACGAACCCGGCGTCGCTGAACGAGCCCGCACACGTCGAGGACGGTCGGCCCGCCTGTCCTCCGCCACCCGCCGGGGAGAGACCGTGAGGCGCCGGCAGCGCGGCCTGGACCGTGCGTGGGAGTGGCTGGCCCTGCACGTCCTGATCCGGCGCGGCCGCGAGCTGGAGCTGCTGCACCGGGCCATGGGGTTCGCCACCCTCGCCCTGGTGACGCTGGCCCCGCTGCTGATCGTGGTCGCCGCCGCCGACCCGCTGGTGCGCGGCGGTTTCCCGTCGTGGCTGTCGGACGGCATGGGGCTGTCCGGGCGGTCGGCGAGGCTGCTCACCGATGTGTTCAGCCCGCCGCGCGAGGTCATCGGCACCACCAGCGCGTGGAGCATCCTGATGCTGGCCGTGTTCGGGGTGTCCTTCGGTGGCAGTGTGCAGAACGCCTTCGAGCGGATCTGGGGGCTCGCCGCCGGGCCGTGGCACCGGGTATGGCGGCAGGCGACGTGGCTGGTGGTGCTGATGGCGTATCTGTACCAGGAGGTGCAGACAGGGACCACGATGCAGGGGTTCTCGCGGACCGTCCTGACCACGCTCACCACCCTGCTCTTCTTCTGGTGGGGCCCGTGGTTCCTGCTGGGCGGCCAGGTCCGCTGGCGGGACCTGCTGCCGGGCGCGGTCGCCAGCGTGCTGGGACTGGCCGGGCTGCGCGCCTTCTCGACGCTGGTGTTCACCCCGCTGATCGTGACCAACGCGCTGAGCTACGGGGCGGTCGGCACCGTGCTGGTGGTGTCGTCCTGGCTGATCGGCGTGGGGTTCGTGCTGTACGGGGGCGCCCTGCTCGGCCGGTGGTTCACCGAGCACCACTGGGCGCCCTCGCACGATGACGAGAGCGGCGGCGACGGCGGTGCCGAGGAGCGGTGACGGCCGTCCCGGTGGGCGTGAGCGGGCGACGGGGGCAGCATGGAGGTACCGGTACCGAGTTGCCGGCGATGCCCGTACCGGAAGGTGGAGGTGGCGGGATGGCAGTGGACTCCTTGCGGTCCGACGATGAGCACGAGGCCGGGGAACCCCGGCCGACGGGGCTGCTGGACATGCTGAGCGTGGCCGGCGTGGTCCTGGACACCCGCGGACGCATCGTCTTCTGGACCCCGCAGGCGGAGGATCTGTTCGGCTACACCTCCGAGGAGGCGCTCGGTGCCGAGGCGGGCCGGCTGCTGGTGTCGCCGGGCCGGCTGGAGTCGGCGGTGCGCCTGTTCACCGAGGTGCTGGCCACCGGCAATGGCTGGGCAGGCGCGTTTCCGGTGCGGTGCAAGGACGGCTCCAGCCGGCTCACGGAGTTCCGCACCATGCGGCTCCTCGACGACCGGGGCGAGGTGTACGCGCTGGGTATCGCCGCCGACCGGGCCGTGCTCCAGCGGGTGGAGACCGACCTCGCGCTGTGCCATCGGCTGATCTACCAGTCCCCCATCGGCCTCGCCCTCCTCGATCCCGACCTGAGGTATCTGCTGGTCAACCCGGCGCTGGAGCGGATCGACGGCTTGCCGGCCGCCGAGCACGTGGGCCGGAGCCTGGGCGAGGCGCTGCCGCTGACGGACATGGAGACCGTGGAGTCGGCCCTGCTCCAGGTCCTCACCACCGGCATCCCGCTGCTCGACCAGTACCACGTGGGGCGCCCGCGCGACGATCCCGGACAGCAGCACGCCTGGTCGCTGTCCTTCTACCGGCTGGAGGACCCCGGCGGCCGGGTGCTGGGGGCGGCCGTCTCCGTCGTGGACGTCACCGAACGGCACCAGGCGGCCGCGGAGGCGGACCGCGCACGCAGACGGCTGGCGGTCATCGCGGACGCCTCCGCGCGGATCGGCACCACCCTGGAGGTCGAGCGCACCGCCCGTGAACTGGCCGAGGTCGCGGCGCCGGTGCTGGCTGACGTGGTCGCGGTGGACGTGCTGGACTCGGCGCTGGCCTGCCGCCGGACGAGCAGGCCGGACCACGGGCCCGAGCTGTTCCGGGCGCTCGCCCTGAAGGCGGCCCACCCGACCGTGGCGACCCGCGCGGCCGACCCGCCGGGCGACCTGGCCGCGTACGACGGGGACCGGCTGGTCACCCTGTGCGTGCACACCGGACGCCCTGTGCTGGTCCCGCATGTGCAGGCCGCCGACCTGCCGCGGATCGCACGGGACGCGGACTGCGAGGCGCTGCTCCAGGAGGCGGGCGTGCACTCGTATCTGGCGGTGCCGCTGATCGCGCACGGCGAGGTGCTGGGCGCGCTGGACCTGAAGCGGACCCACAACCCGATGCCGTTCGATGAGGACGACGTGGTGCTGGCCGCCGAGATCGCGGGCCGGGCCGGGGTGGCGATCGACAACGCGCGCTGGTTCCAGAGCGTGCGCAACACCTCGCTCACCCTCCAGCGGAGCATGCTGCCCGACCACTCCCCCCGGCACACCGGCCTGGAGGTGGCCTCCCGGTACGAGCCCGCGCAGGCAACCAGCGAGGTGGGCGGCGACTGGTACGACGTGATCCCGCTGGCCGACGACCGGACCGCCCTGGTGGTGGGCGACGTGATGGGCAACGGCATCGACGCGGCCGCCACCATGGGCCGGCTGCGCACCGCGACCTGCGCCTACGCCGACCTGGACCTGGCCCCGGAGGCGGTGCTGCGCCATCTGGACAAGATCACCTGCGATCTGGAGCACTACATCGTCACCTGTCTGTACGCGGTGTACGACCCCGCCACCAACCGCTGCACGGTCGCCAACGCCGGGCATCTGCCGCCCGCCCTGGCCCGGACGGGCCGGGCGCCGAGGTTCCTGGACCTGCCCACCGCCGCGCCGCTCGGGGTGGGCGGAGTGCCCTTCGAGGCGGCGACCGTCCCGATGGAGCCCGGCGATCTGCTGGTGCTCTACACGGACGGCCTGGTGGAGACCCGGCAGCACGCCATCGACGACCGGCTGGCGATGCTGCTGTCCCTGCTGGGTGAGCCGGACGGCTCGCTGGAGGAGGTCTGCGACCGGCTGGTGCACGGGCTGCGCCACCCCGACGACCACGACGACGTGGCGCTGCTGCTCGCCCGGGTGGACCCCTCGTAGCGGCGGGCCGTCGCGTGGTGGGGTGCGGTGGGTGGTGCGACGCTTGAGTGCACAGGTGTTGGAGGAGGGAATCCAGGAGGGCCGATGGGACGGGACGTCCCGGCGCTCGTCTTCACCCGCGAGGACCGCCGCCGGTACCGCTTCAAGATGCAGCAGTGCCTCGACGCGTTCGACCAGTTGCTGTGCGAGTCGCGGTTCGACAGCGACCGGCCGCAGGTCGGGCTGGAGATCGAGCTGAACCTGGTGGACGCGGACGCCGAGCCCGCGATGCGCAACAGCGATGTGCTGGAGGCCATCGCGGACCCGTCCTGGTCGACCGAGCTGGGCCGGTTCAACCTGGAGATCAACGTACCGCCACGCCGGCTGACGGCGGGCGGCCCGGACGCCTGGGAGGGCGAGATCCGGGCGGCGCTCAACCACGCCGAGGACCGGGCCCGTACGGTCGGCGCGCGGCTGGTGACGGTCGGCATCCTGCCCACACTGCGCCAGGCGGACATCGGGGTGGCCGCGCTGTCGGAGAACCCGCGCTACCGGCTGCTCAACGACCAGGTGTTCGCGGCCCGCGGCGAGGATCTGCGCATCGAGGTGGACGGCGTGGACCGGCTGCGCACCTACGCGGACACGATCACCCCGGAAGCGGCCTGCACCAGTACGCAGTTCCATCTCCAGGTCTCCCCGGAGGACTTCGCGGGCTACTGGAACGCGGCGCAGGCCATCGCCGGGGTGCAGGTGGCGCTGGCGGCGAACTCACCGTTCCTGTTCGGCAAGGAGCTGTGGCACGAGACCCGCATCCCGCTGTTCGAGCAGGCGACGGACACCCGGCCGGAGGAGATCAAGGTGCAGGGGGTACGGCCCCGGGTGTGGTTCGGGGAGCGGTGGATCACCAGCGTCTTCGACCTGTTCGAGGAGAACCTGCGCTACTTCCCGGCCCTGCTGCCGCTGTGCGAGGACCAGGACCCGGCGGAGACGCTGGACCGGGGGGACGTTCCGGAGCTGTCCGAGCTGACCCTGCACAACGGCACCATCTACCGCTGGAACCGCCCGGTGTACGCGGTCGCGGACGGCAGGCCGCACGTCCGGGTGGAGAACCGGGTGCTGCCGGCCGGCCCGACCGTCGCGGACACCCTCGCCAACGGTGCCTTCTACTACGGCCTGACGCGGGCCCTGGTGGAGGAGGACCGGCCGGTGTGGTCCCGGATGTCGTTCGCGGCGGCAGAGGAGAACTTGCACACGGCGGCCCGGCACGGCATAGAGGCGCTGCTGTACTGGCCGGGCATGGGCGAGGTACCGGTGCCGGAACTGGTGCTGCGGCGGCTGCTGCCGCTGGCGCACCGGGGTCTGGAGCTGTCGGGCATGGACGCGGCGTGGCGGGAGCCGCTGCTCGGCATCATCGAGCAGCGCTGTATCACCGCCCGCAACGGCGCGGTCTGGCAGAAGGAGACCGTGCGGAAGCTGGAGGACACCACGCGCGCGAGCCGCCACGAGGCGCTGCGCCGGATGACGGAGCTGTACATCGACTACATGCACCTCAACGCCCCGGTGCACACCTGGCCGGTGGACTGAGGCTCAGGACCCGGCCCTCTCCTCCCTCTGCTCGCCGGCCCTCAGCTCCCTCTGCTCATGGGCGCTCTCCTCGGTGGTGGCGGCCCGGGGTGCAGCGGCGGCGGGCCCGGAGTTCGGGCGTCGGACGACCAGCCGGCTGACCGTGTAGGACATCTCCGTGGTGTCGCGGCGGGGCGGCGGGTGATAGCGGCCGCCGCAGACGGACAGGTTGACGATGATGTACGCGTGCCAGCCGCTTCCGGTGCCCCGTTGGTCGGTGAAGACACGTCTGCCGTTGACCCACCAGGCGACCGAGCGGCTGCCGAACTCGGTGCGCAGGTCGACCCACGCCCCGGGGCTGATCATGTCGTCGCGCCAGTAGCGGTTGCTGCCGCGGATGTGGTTGGTGAACTCCAGCAGGTCGGGGTTGTCCGGGTGGTACTCGAAGATGTCGACCTCCTGGCCACCGTCCCGCCAGGTCCAGATGGCGGGCCAGGCGCCGATCTCGCGGGGCAGTTGGACACGGGCCTCCAGGATGTCGCCGGCGCGGAGCTGGAAGCCGTCCGGGCTGCCCTCGGTGGTCAGCAGTCCGGTGTTCCACCTGCCGTCGGGTCTGCGTCTGGCCCGGAAGACACCCGAGCGGCTGTAGGCGGGGTCGGCCACCAGGTAGTCGAGTTTGTCGTCGCCCGGATTGACCGGGCCGCCGTCGGGATAGGCCCAGGAACGGCCCGCCACCCACTGCCGTTCGGACGTGAAGTCGGCGGTGAACACCACGTCGGAAGCGGCGGCGGAACGCGGACCGGGTAGGGGGCTGCCCGGATTCGGTTCGTGCATGTCCGGTTTCTCTCCGTCCAGCGACGCGCCATGCGCCCAGACGCGGACATCAGCACAGAAAGAACCCGAACGAGTGAATATGGGCCGGAGTTTCGGCCGGAGCCCCGCGCGGACGGGTGCGCTCGGCGGTGGTCCGGCGGCACGAGGACGAGGGCTTTCGTAGGCTTTTCATAGGCTTTACGCAGGCGGGAGACAGCAGTGCTTTGCGCAGGCGGGAGACAGCAGTGATCGAACTGGCCGCGGCCTTCGCCGTCGCGGGGGCCGCGAGCAACGCCATGGGAACGGCTTTCCAGCGCAAGGCGGCGTCCACCAGCGAGCGCGGCGGTCTGAAGCTGCTGGCTGAGCTGGTGCGCCGTCCGGCCTGGGTGCTGGGCATGACCGGAGTGATCGGCGCGGCGGTGCTGCAGAGCCTGGCGCTGGTCAACGGGCCGCTGGCGCTGGTGCAGCCGCTGTTCATCCTGGAGCTGCCCTTCGCGCTGCTGATCGTCGGCCCGCTGCTGCACCGGCGTCTGCCCCGCTACGGCTGGTGGGGGGTCGGCGGGGTGGTGGCGGGCCTGGCCGTGCTGCTGGCGGCGGCCGCGCCGCACGGGGCGCGTGACCAGGCGCCGCTGACCCGCTGGGTGCCGGCGCTGGTGCTGGGTGTCGGGGCGGTCGTCGTGGCCGTACTGCTGGCCCGCCACGAGCGTCCGGCGACCGGCCGCGCCGCCCTGCTGGCCACGGGCTCGGCGATCGCCAACGCGCTGACGGCAGCCCTGCTGAAGTCGGCCACCGGCACGTTCGCCGACAACGGCTTCCTGGCGTTCATCACCTCCTGGCAGACGTACGGCTTCGCGCTGGCGGGTGTGGCGGCGGTGCTGCTGCTGGAGAACGCGCTCCAGGCGGGTCCGCTGGCCGCCGCCCAGCCCGCGCTGACGATCGGGGACGCGGTGGTCAGCCTGGCCCTGGGCATCTTCCTGTTCGAGGAGCGCATCCGCACCGGCTGGTGGCTGGTGCCCGAGGCGCTGGGCGCGGTCCTCATCGTCGGGGGCGTGCTGGTGCTGAGCCGGGCCGTGCAGAATCTAATCGAGCGGCCGCCGCCCGGCTCGGACGACTGACCGGGCGCCGCCCGGGAC
>NZ_JBHXLV010000246.1:0-9196 GCF_042721685.1 Streptomyces sp. NPDC058459
CCTGCGACTCCATAGAGTCGGGACGACAGGATTTGAACCTGCGACCCCTTGACCCCCAGTCAAGTGCGCTACCAAGCTGCGCCACGTCCCGATGCTCTTTGACCTGGGGTTTCCCTGGCCAAACAGCGCAGGGAAACTCTACCGCACTCGGGTCGGTGCTCGCGCACCGCTCGCGGTTGACCTCAAGCGGGCTTGAGGTTGCAGGATTGTCGGCATGACGATCACAGCGGACCACGGCTACGACGATCTGCCCCGGCTGATGAGCCTGATGACCGGTGACGAGAAGCACGACTTCGCCGCCACCTCCACGCTCGACGTGCTGTGGGTGCTCTACGACCGGGTGCTCGACGTCACCCCCGCGCGGGCGGACGCCACGGACCGGGACCGTTTTTTGCTGAGCAAGGGGCACGGGCCGATGGCGTACTACGCCGTGCTCGCGGCGAAGGGGTTCGTGCCCGAGGAGTGGCTGCCCGGCTTCGGGACGTACGACTCGCCGCTCGGGCATCACCCGGACCGGGTCCTCGTGCCGGGCACCGAGATCGGCAGCGGGTCGCTCGGGCACGGGCTGCCGCTCGCCGTCGGCGGCGCGCTCGGGCTGCGCGCGCAGGGGCTGACCGGCGCGGCCGTCTGGGTGCTCATCGGGGACGCCGAGCTGGACGAGGGCAGCAACCACGAGGCCATCGCCTACGCCGGGGCGGCCGGGCTGGACCGGCTGCACACCGTCGTCGTGGACAACGCCTCCGCCGGCCACGCCCTGCCCGGCGGCATCGCCGCCCGGTTCGAGGCCGCGAACTGGTCCACCGCCACCGTCGACGGACGCGACCACGCCGCGCTGTACGAAGCCTTCACCTCCCCGCATCCGGGCCGCCCGCACGCGGTCGTCGCCCGGGTGGAACCCAAGAACGCCCGTTGACCGGACCAGAAAGGCCCACCCTCGTGGAAATCATGGAAAGCATGCGTGACCGGTTCGGCGCCGTCGCCTCCCGGCTGCTGGACGAGAATCCGCGGGTCGCGGTCGTCCTCGCCGAGGTCGGCCGGGATGCGTTCACGGACGCCGCGCGCCGCCACCCCGACCGGCTGATCAACGTCGGCATCCGCGAGCAGCTCCTCGTCGGCGCCGCCGCCGGGCTGTCGCTCACCGGGCTGCGGCCGATCGTGCACACCTTCGCCGCGTTCCTCGTGGAGCGCCCCTTCGAGCAGGTCAAACTGGACCTCGGCCACCAGGACGCCGGCGCGGTGCTGGTCAGCGTGGGCGCCTCCTTCGACTGGCCGGCCGCCGGACCCACATGGCGCCCGGCGACGTCGCCCTCCTCGACACCCTGGACGGCTGGACCGTGCACGTCCCCGGCCACCCGGACGAGGCCGAGACCCTGCTGCGGCACGCCGTCGCGGCGGGCGACGACAAGGTGTACGTACGCCTCTCCCTCCAGCGCAACCGGCTCCCCCTCCCGGTCGACGGCGCCCGCTTCCTCACCGTGCGCGAGGGCCGCGCCGGGGTTGTCGTCGCGGTCGGCCCGACGCTGGACCCCGTCCTCGCCGCCACCCGGGGCCTGGACGTGACCGTGCTGTACGCGACGACCGTCCGCCCCTTCGACGCGGCCGCACTGCGCCGGGCCACCGAGGCGGCCGGTACAGACGTGGTCCTGGTCGAGCCCCACCTCGCCGGGACCTCGACCCGCGCCGCCACGGAGGCCCTGTCCGACGTGCCGCATCGCGTGCTCGGACTGGGCGTCGGCCGCCGCGAGCTGCGTCGGTACGGCACGTTCGACGAGCACCTGGCCGCGCACGGTCTGGACGCGCGCGGTCTGCGGGAACGGATCGGCGCGTTCGTCGGGGCGGGCGCGGTCAGCGCCTAGCGGACGCCTAGTGGTCCTGCGGCACCCCCAGCCCCGGATGCTCCTCCAGCAGCCGTATGGGGGCCGCCTGGCGCCAGGAGTCGGCGAGGATGTCCCGGAGTTCGTCCTCGCCGTCCAGCGCGGCGAGTCTGGCCCGCACCCAGGCGAAGTTCGCCTCGTGGTCAGCGATCCAGAACTTCTCCGGCTCGGCCAGCACCAGTTCGTCCCGCTCCTCCTTCGGGCAGCGCACCGCGAGCGAGGTCTCCTCCTCCGGGAGCGTGGCGAACATCTTCCCGGCAACCCGGAAGGTGGGCATGCCCCAGGCCACCTTCTCGGTGGTGTCCGGAAGGGACAGGGCGATACGGCGTACGTCTTCTGCGTCCGGCATGCGACGCACCGTAACCCCCGGCACTGACAACGGCCCCGGCTCAGCCCCCGGCCGCGGCCTGCCCCAGCGCCTCCAGCACCGGCCGGATCAGCGGATGCGCCTCCGCGCCCCGGCGTACGGCCGCGAACACGCGCCGGGTCGGGGCCACCCCGTCCACGGGCCGCACGACAACGCCCGTCAGGTCCATGCCGCGCAGCGCGGAGCGGGGGACGAGGGCCACGCCCGCGTCGGCCGAGGCCAGCGCGACCACCGCGCGGAAGTCGTCGGAGGAGTGCTCGAGGCGCGGCAGGAACCCGGCGCTCTCGCAGGCCAGCACCACCACGTCGTGACAGGGGTTGCCGGGGTACGGGCCGATCCACGGGTCCTTGGACAGCTCCGCGAGCGGCACCTCGGCGTGGTCGGCGAGCCGGTGCCCGAGCGGGACCACGGCGTCGAACGGCTCGGCGTACAGCGGGAGATGGGTCAGCCGGGGGTCGTCGGCGGGCGGCGCGCCCCGGTACTCGACGGCCACCGCCACGTCGACCTGCCGGTCCAGCAGCATCCTGAGGCTCGCGTCGCCCTCGGCGTCCCGGACCCGGATTCCTATGCCGGGCGCCGACCGGCCGAGCCGGGCCAGGGCGGGCGCCACGACCTGGGCGATACCGGTGGCGAAGGCGGCGACGGTGACCGTCCCGGCCTCGCCCTTGCCGTACGCCGCCAGTTCCGCCTCGGCCCGCTCCAGCTGGGCGAGGACGGCGTTGGTGTGGCTGAGCAGGATCTCGCCGGCCGGGGTGAGCCGTACGCCCTTCGCGCCGCGCTCGACCAGGCGGTGGCCGGTCTCCTGCTCCAGCGCGGTGAGCTGCTGGGAGACGGCGGAGGGGGTGAGGTAGAGCGCGGCGGCCGCCGCCGTGACCGTGCGGTGGTCGGCCACCGCACGGAGGATGTGGAGCCGCCGCGCCTCGATCATGCCGCCATTATCGCAAGGCGGCGGCGCCGGTCAGCCCGCCAGCTCGGCGCGGGCCGCGACGAAGGCGTCCACGGCGCGGTTGACGTCCTCGGTGGAGTGCGCGGCGGAGAGCTGGACGCGGATGCGCGCCTTGCCCTGCGGGACCACCGGGTACGAGAAGCCGATCACGTACACCCCGCGCTCCAGGAGCAGCTCCGCCAAGCGGCCCGCCTCGGACGCGTCGCCGATCATCACCGGGGCGATGGCGTGGTCGCCGGGGAGGATGTCGAAGCCGGCCTCGGTCATGCGGGAGCGGAACAGGGCGGTGTTCTCGGCGAGCCGGACGCGCAGGTCGTCGGCGGACTCCAGCAGGTCGAGGACCTTCAGGGAGGCGGCGGCGATGACCGGGGCGAGGGTGTTGGAGAACAGGTACGGGCGCGAGCGCTGGCGGAGCAGGGCGACGATCTCGGCGCGGGCCGCGACATAGCCGCCGGAGGCGCCGCCGAGGGCCTTGCCGAGGGTGCCGGTGATGATGTCGACGCGGTCCATCACGCCGTGCAGCTCGGGCGTGCCGCGACCGGAGGGGCCGACGAAGCCGACGGCGTGCGAGTCGTCGACCATGACCATCGCGTCGTAGCGGTCGGCCAGGTCGCAGATCTCGGCGAGCGGGGCGACGTAGCCGTCCATGGAGAAGACGCCGTCGGTGACGATCAGCTTGCGCCGGGCGCCGCCCGCGTTCGCCTCCTTGAGCTGGGTCTCCAGGTCGGCGAGGTCGCGGTTGGCGTAGCGGAACCGGCGGGCCTTGGACAGGCGGATGCCGTCGATGATTGAGGCGTGGTTGAGGGCGTCGGAGATCACCGCGTCCTCGGCGCCGAGCAGGGTCTCGAAGACACCGCCGTTGGCGTCGAAGCAGGAGGAGTAGAGGATCGTGTCCTCCTGGCCGAGGAACGCCGAGAGGCGGGCCTCCAGCTCCTTGTGGACCTCCTGGGTGCCGCAGATGAAGCGCACGGAGGCCATGCCGTAGCCCCAGCGGTCGAGCGCGGTGTGGGCGGCGGCGATGACCTCGGGGTGGTCGGCGAGGCCCAGGTAGTTGTTGGCGCAGAAGTTGAGTACCTCACCGGGGCGGCCGCCCTCGGTGACCTCGACGGTCGCGGACTGCGGGGTGCCGATGACGCGCTCGGGCTTGTGCAGGCCGGCGGCACGGATCTCGTCGAGGGTGGCGCGGAGGTCGTCGCGGACGGTGTCGAACATGGGGGCTCCTACGGAAGTGAGAGGGGGACGCGGCGGGCGCCCCGGCGGCGGACCGGGCCGGGAATCAGACGGTCCAGTCCAGGATGACCTTGCCGCCCCTGCCGCCGGCCGCGTCCTCGAAGGCCGTCTCGTAGTCGCGGTAGTCGTACCGGCCGGTGATCACGGGGGCCAGGTCGAGGCCGCCCTCCAGGAGGACCGACATGGCGTACCAGGTCTCGAACATCTCCCGGCCGTAGATGCCCTTGATGGTGATCATCGAGGTGACGATCCGGGACCAGTCCACCGGGAACTCCTGCGCGGGCAGGCCCAGCATGGCGATCCGGCCGCCGTGCGTCATGTTGGCGATCATGTCGCGCATGGCCTCGGGGCGGCCGGACATCTCCAGGCCGATGTCGAAGCCCTCACGCAGTCCCAGCTCCCGCTGACCGTCCGCGATGGTGGAGCGCGAGACGTTCAGTGCCAGGCTCACTCCTATCTTGCGGGCCAGTTCGAGGCGCTCCTCGCTGACGTCGGTGACGACGACGTTGCGGGCGCCCGCGTGCCGGGCGACGGCCGCGGCCATGAGGCCGATCGGGCCGGCGCCGGTGATCAGCACGTCCTCACCGACCAGCGGGAAGGACAGCGCGGTGTGCACGGCGTTGCCGAAGGGGTCGAACACGGCGGCGATGTCGAGGTCCACGGGGACCCGGTGCACCCACACGTTGGACGCGGGCAGCGCCACGTACTCGGCGAACGCGCCGTCGCGGCCCACACCCAGGCCGATGGTGGAGCGGCACAGGTGGCGGCGGCCGGCCAGGCAGTTGCGGCACTTGCCGCACACCAGGTGGCCCTCACCGCTGACCCGGTCGCCCACCCGGATGTCGGTGACGTCGCGGCCGGTGGACACGACCTGCCCGACGAACTCGTGGCCGACGATCAGCGGGGTGCGGATGGCCTGTTGCGCCCAGCCGTCCCAGGCCCGGATGTGCAGGTCCGTGCCACAGATACCGGTCCGCATGACCTTGATGAGCACGTCACCGGGTCCCACTTCGGGCTCGGGCACGTCCATGAGCCGGAGACCGGGCTCCGCCTTCTCCTTGACCAGCGCCTTCAACGCTACGGCTCCTGTGGGTGAGGCCCGGCCGTACGGGCTCGCCGTGGCGTCCGCACCGGGTCCGAGGGGTGGAATCACCCCGCAATCTGCCGTACGCGCCGACCGGAATCCATCGAGCTTTTCTTAACCGGCGCCACAGGTTTGCTTCACACCTCGGGGGCTTCGGCTCAACTCCGGTCGTATTTCCGTTCGTTCAGATGGGCAGACCGTCGTCGGCGGCTCGTTCGATGCGTACGGCGAGTTCGGCGGCCATCCCCTTGATGGCCTCAAGCCCGGCCCTGCCCCAGGAGCGCGGCTCCGTGTCGGCGGCGCACACGGTGCCGAGCACCATGCCGGAGCGGTCGATGAGCGGTGCGCCCAGGTAGGAGCGGATACCGAGGTCGTCGACGATCGGGTTGCCCGCGAAGCGGGGGTAGTCGCGGACGTCCTCCAGCACCAGGGCCCGGTGGCGGACGACCACATGGGGGCAGAACCCGTGTTCGCGGGGCAGTACCCGGCCGGACCCGTCCTCGCGGGTGAGGGGGCCGGTGGGCGGCGCGCTCAGCCCCGCGAAGAACTGCCGCTGCTCGCCGACGAAGTTGACCATGGCGTACGGCGCTCCGGTGACCTGGGCGAGGTGGTCGGCGAAGGCGTCGAGCGCGGGCTCGGCGCGCTCCCCCAGGCCGAGGCGGCGCAGCCGGGAGGTGCGGGCCGGGGCCTCCTTGTCCTCGGGGGTGAGCAGCAGACCCCGGACGCGGCGCACCGGCTCGTACATCATGACCGCGCTCCCTGGACGGGGGCTGCCTCGGCGGACACGGGCGCCGGGACGTGGGCGAGGAGGTGCCGTACGAGGGTGAGCAGGGTCCGCACACCGGAGCTGGAGATACGGGCGTCGCAGGGGACGACCGGGACGGCGGGGCTCAGGTCGAGGGCGGCGCGTACCTCGTCGGGGTCGTAGCGGAAGGCGCCGTCGAACTCGTTGACGGCGATGATGAAGGCGACGCCGCGTTCCTCGAAGAAGTCGACGGCGGCGAAGCACTCCTCCAGGCGGCGGGTGTCGGTGAGGATGACCGCTCCGAGCGCGCCCTCGCACAGCTCGTCCCACATGAACCAGAACCGTTCCTGGCCGGGCGTGCCGAAGAGGTAGAGGACGTGCCGGGGGTCGAGGGTGATGCGGCCGAAGTCCATGGCGACGGTCGTCTCGATCTTGTTCTCGACGCCGTCCAGGTTGTCGGTGGCCGCGCCGACCGTGGTGAGCAGTTCCTCGGTGCTGAGCGGCGCGATCTCGCTCACCGCGCCCACGAAGGTCGTCTTGCCCACCCCGAACCCGCCGGCCACCAGGATCTTGAGCGCGGTGGGGAACGGGTCAGAGCTGTCGTCGTAGTCCATCGAGCACTGCCTCCAGCAGAGACCGGTCAGTGGGGTTGTGGCGGAAGGCGGGGGGCGGCCCGGTGGTCAGCGCCCCGCAGTCGACCAGGTCCGAGAGCAGCACTTTGGTGACCACGGCCGGCAGCCTCAGGTGCGCGGCCAGCTCGGCCACCGAGACGGGCGCGCGGGACAGGTCGAGCGCCTGCGCGTGCTCGGGGCCGAGATAGCCGAGCGGGGTGACTCCGGTGGCCATCACCTGGGAGATCAGGTCCAGGGCGACGCTCGGTTCGGTACGGCCGCCGCTGACCGTGAACGGGCGTACCAGCCGCCCGGCCGCCTCGTCGAGCCAGGGACCGTCGCCCACGGTGACGCTCACGGCCTCAGCGCCGTGGGGTCGGCGGCGGGCTGCCGGGGCGCGGTGACGAGGTACGGGCGGACGCTCTTGACCAGCATCGCCATCTCGTAGCCGAGCACGGCGGCGTCGGCCTCGCGCCCGGCGAGCACGGCGAGACAGGTGCCGGAGCCGGCGGTGGTGACGAACAGCAGTGTCGAGTCCAGTTCGACCACGACCTGCCGCACTTCCCCGCCGTCCCCGAACCGGACGCCCGCGCTGCGGCCGAGGGAGTACAGGCCGGAGGCGAGCGCGGCCATGTGGTCGGCGCTGTCGGGGTCCAGCCCGTGTACGGACTTCACCAGCCCGTCGCAGGACAGGAGCACCGCACTGCTGGTGTGCGGTACGCGCTGCACGAGGCCGCTCAGCAGCCAGTCGAGGTCGGATGCGTGGGCGGTCGGCGCATCGCTCGCCATGGTGGATCGACTCCTTGGGGTACGAAGGTCCGCGGAAGCGCTGGGAGGCGGGGCGGTGGGGGTGCCGTGGGTGGTGCCGAGGGCGGAGGTCATCCGGGAGGCGCGCCCCTGTCCAGGGGGCCGGGCTCCGAGTGGTCCGGCTCCCTGCGGGGTGGGCCGGTGTGGCTTGCCGACTCCACGGACTCCTTCCCCGCGCCCTCCGGTCTCTGCTGGGACTCGGCGAGGCCGACGCCTCGCTGGAAGGCGGCCATGAGTCCGGGATCGTGCCCCACCAAGGCGTCGTTGGCCTGACGCGGTACGGGCGGCCCATCCCGGAGCTGCGGAGCGATGTGCTCCTGGGCGCGTCGGCGGGGCAGCGAGGGCCTGTCCGCGCCGGGGGGCGCCGCTCCCCCGCGCCCGGTCGGCGGCACACCCGCGTTGCTCTCCACCATGGCCCGGTCCCCGACGTTGATACCGGGCACCGCCTCGGCCGGGTTGGCCCGCTGCTCCTGCGCCCCGCGCACGGGCAGCGGAGGCGGAGGCGGAGGCGGCACGGTGCCGCTTCTCCCGGCACCGCCCCCTTCCGCCGCGGCCCGCGTACCGGCGCCCCCGCTCCCCTGCCGCGCCACCTGCCGGTGTCGGCCGGTGGCCGGAGCGGCGGGAGCGAGAGGGGCAGGAGGGGCAGGAGGGGCGAGGGGTTCAAGGGGGGCGTCCGCAGCCCCGGCCCCCGCCGGCCCGGCCGGGCCTGCGCCCCGACCAGGAGCCCCCCGCCCCGGAGCCGTGGACCCGGGCTCCGCCCCCTGTGCACCCCCCGCCCCCTCGGCCTGCGGTACCGCCCCCGCCGAAGCCCCCAGCAGCGCCTGCGGCACGACCAGTACGGCCTGGACGCCCCCGTAGATGTTGCTCTGGAGACGCACCGAGATGCCATGGCGGCGGGCGAGCTGGGAGACGACGTAGAGACCGATGCGGCCGTCGGCCAGCATGCCGGCGACGTCGGCCTGGTCGGGGTCGACGAGGAGGGCGTTCATCCGGTGCTGTTCCTCGACCGGCATCCCGAGGCCACGGTCCTCGACCTCGATGGCGAGGCCGGAGGTCACCAGGCCCGCGCGCAGCAGGACTTGGGTCTGCGGGGCGGAGAACACGGTGGCGTTCTCGATGAGTTCGGCGAGGAGATGGATGACGTCGGCGACGGCGTGCCCGCGCAGTTCGCCCTCGACCGGCGGGACGAGCTTGACCCGTGAGTACTGCTCGACCTCGGCGATGGCGGAGCGCAGTACCTCGGTCATGCCGACCGGGTTGCTCCACTGCCGACGGGAGACCGCGCCGCCGAGCACGGCGAGGTTCTCGGCGTGGCGGCGGATGCGGGTGGCGAGGTGGTCGACGTGGAAGAGGCCCTTGAGCAGGTCGGGGTCCTCGATATCGTTCTCCAGCTCGTCGAGGATGGAGATCTCCCGGTGCACCAGGGACTGGAGCCGCCGGGCGAGGTTGACGAAGACCTCGAGTTTCTGTTCGGCGGCGGCCTGGCTGGAGAGCTGGGCCGCGCGGACGACGGCGGTGACGGCGCCGTCGTG
>NZ_JBHXLV010000247.1:0-9192 GCF_042721685.1 Streptomyces sp. NPDC058459
CTCGTCGACGGCCGCGAAGGCGGCCAGCACCGCGCCCAGCGCGCAGCCGCCGCCGGTCACCCGGGTCAGCAGGGCGTCCCCGTTGGCGATCCGCGCGTCACGCGCCCCGTCGGTGACGAAGTCCACCGGCCCGGAGACGGCGACGACGCCACCGGTCGTCCGGGCCAGCCCACGCGCCGACTCCTCGGCGGCCGCCACACCGTCCGCCGCGTCCACCCCACGGCCGCCGCCGCCCGCCCCCGCGAGCGCGATGATCTCGGACGCGTTGCCCCGGATCACCGTCGGCCGCAGGCCCAGCAGGTGCCGGGCCAGCGCGGTGCGCACCGGCAGCGCGCCGACCGCTACCGGGTCGAGCACCCATGGCGTGCCGGCGGCGGCCGCCGCACGTGCCGCCTCGGTCATGGCGGTGCGCTGTTCCGCGTGCGGTGTCCCGAGGTTGACCAGGACCCCGGAGGCGATCCGCGCGAACGGGCCGGCCTCCTCCGGGATGTCGACCATGGCCGGTGCGGCGCCCAGGGCCAGCAGGACGTTCGCGGTGAAGCCGGTGACCACCGCGTTGGTCAGGCACTGGACCAGCGGGGCCTGCGCCCGCACCCGGGCGAGGGCCCGCGGGGCGAAGGCGGCGAGGCCGGTGGGACCGGCGGGCGTCGTGGACATGCGCGTTCGCTCCGGGGGAGTCCGAGGGAGAGGGCTGAGGCGTACGGGGCGCCGGCGGGGCGCCGGCGGTGCGGCAGAGGGCAGCCGCGCGGGCGCGGGTCAGGCGCGGGGACGGCCGCGGAGCCGGAGCGGCGCGTAGACGGCGACGGCCACCAGGAACGCCACGTAGAAGGAGAGGTCGGCGCCCTTCAGGGCGGAGGCCGCCGGTCCCTCGTACAGGGTGGTGTTCATGAAGGGCACGGCCGCGGCGAAGGCGGCGACGAAAGCGGCCGACGACGCCCACCCGGAGCGGGACCGGGCACCCCTGGCGCGACCGGCGGAGCCGTCCGTACCGCCCTGCCCGGCTGCCTCGGCCACCTCGGCCACCTCCGCCTCCTCGGCCCTGAGGTCGATCGGAGCGCCCTGCCGCGCTCGGACGCGGGCCCGCCAGTCCACGATGACGATCGCCACGAACCCCGGGATCCAGTAGCCGACGAAGAGCAGCACGTTCTGGAAGCGGGCCGCGGTGTCGGCGGCGTGCATCCAGAGCACCAGCGGAAAGCCGAGCACGGCGGCGAGTACGGCGGCCGCCGGGCGCGGCAGACGCACGCCTAGGGTCTGGAGGGCCAGCGAACCGCTGTAGTCGTTCATGGCGTTGCTGCACACCGCCGCCAGCGCCACGGCGAGCAGGCCGAACGCGGCCGTGGCCCCGCCGCCCAGCAGTTCCTGCACACCCCGGGCGGTCTGGTCGGTCAGCACGGACGCACCCAGCAGCCCGAGCGCCTGCACGGCGACGAAGGACACCGTGAGGCCGAGCAGGGTGTACCAGAACATGCGCGGGCGAGAGGTGGCGCGCGGCAGGTAGCGGCTGAAATCGCTGGCGTACGGCGCCCAGGACAGCGTCAGGCTCAACGCGATCGTGCTGGTCAGTACGAACGCGCCGGCCTGGTCGGCGCCGTGCGCGCTGCCGGCCGCCACCGGATGGGCACCGTCCAGCAGCCGCCAGGCGATCAGTCCGAACGCGGCGCCGAGCACGAAGGTCATGACGATCTGGAGCCGGTGGATGGCCTCGTACCCCAGCACGCCCAGGGCGGCCTGCCCCAGCATCATCGTCAGGACGCCGAGCCAGAACGGCCAGCCGCACAGCCGCGCGAGCGCGTCACCGCCGAAGAGCCCGATCAGCGCGTCCCAGGCCACCGAGGACAGCCATTGGAGGACGGCGGGCAGCGCCACCGCCCGGCCGAACGCGAGGCGCGCCAGCGGCAGTTGCCCGGCACCGGTCTGGCTTCCCCAGGTCCCCAGATACGCGGTCGGCACCGCCCCGACCAGGGTGCCGAGGACGACGGCGGCGAGCGCGGCGCCGAAGTTCAGGCCGAGTGCGACGCCGGTAGTGCCGGTGAACACGCCGGTCATGGTGAGGTTGGGCGCGAACCACACGGTGAACAGGCGGCCGGGGCCGCCGTAACGGTTGCTCTCGGGGACCGGCGCTATCCCGTGCGCCTCGACGCGGAGGTCACCGGCGGCCGCAGGCATCCGCCCGTCGAAGACATGTGGCCGGCCGTCGGTGGACGGTTCGCCGGCAAGACGCACCACACTCATGGAAGACATCCCTCCGCCAGTGCTAACTGGTTCAGGTTCAACGGGTGTGATCTCAGCCCTCGGACGGGGCACCCCGTGTCCGTTACGCCGGCCAGCCTACTGCAACTCCTTTCCGCCGCGAGCCCGTCGGTTTGCGTATGGCGGCCGGAGCCGGGGCGCTCAGGCCGTGTCTGACAGACGATCTCTGCCGAGCAGAGGTGTCCGAAACTGACGGAGAGGTCATGGACCCCGCCCCGGCACGTCAGTTCAGCCCGTGACTGGGTGGATGTGCACCGGCCCCTCCGCGGCCCCGAGCGGGCGGCAGCGGCACCTGGGACTTTGGCGGTCCCTCGCCCCGGAGCCGGCCGTACGTGCCGTCCCAGTGGCAGCCGGGGTGACCGGTTTCGGTGTCGCCACCGCCTCGTTCTTCCGGCGTGTCAGGCGCCGAAGGGGGCGACGCGCCGCAGGACGTCCAAGGACTGCCGCGTGGGCCGCTGCTGCTCGCCCTGCAGGGAGGTGAGTACGACCAGCGCGGCGGTGAGGGAGGGCACCACCCACTGCATGAGAGTGAGGTGCTGCTGCGCCGTCTCGAGGTCGCCGGGCGCCTCCTCCCCGATCTGGCGGGCGTCGGGGTCGTCGGAGGTGGTGAGGTCGACCTTGTGACCCAGGACGCGGGTGTACGCGGTCGCGGCCAGGGCGGCGGCGGTGACGGCCAGCTTCACCGCGGTGGAGGCGGCGACGCTGTTCTGGCGGGCCACCCGTTCCTTGTTGGCGTTGAGGAGCCCGGCTCCGCCCACCAGATGCGCCACCACGGCGGCGGCGCCCACGGGCGACCACTTCGCCCAGCCGGCGCTGGCGATGCGCGCGGTTTCCCGCACCGTACCGCCTTCCGCCTCGGCGGCGCCGTTGAGTCCGACGGCCCCCATCAGAGATCCGCCGAACCAGGCCGCGAGGCCCAGGTCGTGTGCGCTGCGCAGAAACGTGTCGGTCTCGGACATGAAGTCTCCTGAGTGTGGCGCTGACGGGCGTACGGTCGTGCGTCTTTCCTCAGCCGCCGTGGTGTGTGCCCTGCGGCATCGGGTGGCATACGCCGCCGCGGACCATGTCCAGGTGCATGGCGACGACGGGGCGGGCTGTCCGGGCGGCCGCGACCTCGCTCGTCTTCGATCCCTGCTTGATCTGCTGGTCGATGGCGACCAGCGTCTTCCGGTGGGCCGCGTCCTGAGCCTTGAGCCAGGCACTGTCGTACGCGGAGCTGCCCGCCTTCGCCTGGACCGCCTTCAGCTCCTTCTGCTGCGCGGCGGAGGGCGCTGTCGGCAGCGTGGTGTGCGTGGCGTACGCCAGCTTGCGCACCGAGGCGTCCAGCTTGGTGTGGTCGCGCACCCAGGTCTGTCCGGCTCGCTGTACGCAAGCCGTCGTGCCGTGCCTGCCGGCGTCCTGGCCGGCGGCGATCTCGGCCAGGTTGCCCTGGTGCGACTGCACGAGGAAGGTCTGGTCCTGGTTCGAGGGGGAGGGGGCCGCGAAAGCGTGAGGGGCGGAGAAACCCGCCAGAGCCGCTGCCGCGACAAGAGCGGCGAGGATGTGCCGAGGCATGAGGTGAACTCCTCTTTCTCGTCGGGTCCGTGGGGCTCCCGAACGGCAGACGGCCGAATCCGGAAGCCTCGCTCGGGTCGCAGAAACGGGTGCCACGCCATGAGCACCCCGACACATCCAAAACGGTCTTTTCGGGCACCCGTCCCGTCGTCTCCCACAGGCAGCCCCCCGGACATCCCGAACCGGCGCCGAAACGACACGCCGCGAGTCGTTGCCGGGGTACCCGTACCGGCGTCAGCGTCTTCGCAACCCTCGAAAGGCGCTTCGTCCGAGGAGCGGCTCGGCCGTCGCGGCCGCGGAGGTGGTGGCGGGGCGGCGCAGGCTCAGCAGGACGGCGCGGCGGCGGTGCGGCTTCCTACTGCGGCCCGGCGTCCCGTAGCAGACCGCGCGAACCGCATTCGTTCACGCCTTCCCGGAATGCGCCTCAAGACCGCATAGGGCACCCCCTTAGGGGTTGTAACGTGCGGGCCGCGTTCGTGGGGTGGTCACGGTCGAGGGCTGTCGTTGTCGGACAGGCTGACAGCTCCCAGCTCGATCAGCGCATCGGCGGTCGCGGTGATGGTGTCCGTGATCTCCCTGGGCTCCCAGCCCAACATCGATCGTGCCTTGTCGTTGCTGATGACAGGGACCCGGCCCTCCAGCACTGCGGCCTCTCGCAGAGCGGGCTCCGTCTTGGCCACCTCGCGCACCTCCTCGATGGTCAGCTCCTTGGCAGGAAGCTTGTCCGCGAAGGCGGGGAACCGCTTGCGCAGGATGTTCGCCAGACCGAAGAGGCTGGACGACTCCTTGTTGGCGATGAACCGCTCGCCCGCCGCCTCAGGGTGCACCATCGCGCGCAGGTGCAGGTCCACGACGTCACGCACGTCGACGACGCCGAAATGCATGACCGGGACCACAGGCATGTACCCGTTCAGCATCGCTTTGATCAGGCCGATCGAGCCGGAGGGCCGGTCCACCAGCTGGGGGCCGAAGATGCCCGTGGGGTTGATCACCACGAGCTCGATGTCTCCGTGAGCGCGGACGTAGTCCCACGCCGCCGCCTCGGCCAGGATCTTCGACTTGTGGTAGGCAGGCAGGCCCGGGGTTTCCGGGTCGGTCCAGTTCTCCTCCGTGTAATGATCGTCGGGTGTCATCGTGTACCCGACCGCGGCGTAGGAGGACGTCATGACGACCCGCGGAATGCCGGCGCTGCGGGCCGCGGTGATGACTCGCAGGGCACCGTCACGGGCAGGGAGGACGACCTCGTCCTCCGTCTCGGGCGGAGCGACCGGGAAGGGCGAGGCGTGGTGGAGGACGTGGGTCGCACCGTCCATAGCCTGTGCCCAGCCCTCATCGGCGCTGAGGTCGGCGACGACGAACTCCAGGCGGCCTGTCGGATCGATGCCGGACTGCTGGAGCGCCGCCAGCTTCTCGGCCTGCTGCTGCGACCCCCGGACTGTCGTCCGCACGCGGTGACCTTCCCGGAGCAGCCTCTCGATCGCGTGGCTGCCGACGAAGCCGTTGCCACCGGTGACCAGCACCGTCGCATTCTCAGGGACGGACACATTGTTTGCCATGCTCATGGTGTTTCGATCCTTCAGTGCTTGAAGTGTTCCAGTAGGCGCGTGACTTCTTCGACGGCGCGGTTCTCGGCGGGGGCGTCCCCGCGAGCACGGGCGTCCCACATATCCGCTTTGCCGCGCAGATACGCCAGACGGAGCTGCAGTCGCTCGATGTCGGCCGCCAGCTTTTCCGCCTGAGCGGCGAACAGGTCCCGCAGATCGCCGGCTCCGGAATCTCCGCGGGCGAGCAGGTCCAGGTAGCGACGCAGGCCGCTGACTGTCACCCCTGCTGAACGCAGGCAAGCCAGCGCCTCGACGCGGGCCGCGGTTGCTGGCTCATACCGGCGATGACCGCTGGAGCCGTCTCGAGCGACCTCTCCCAGCAGCCCGATCTTTTCGTAGTAGCGCAACGTGGGCTCACTAAAACCCGACCGTCGTGCCATCTCCTGAATGGTTAGACCCACTGACTCTCGGGCTGCTGCTGACATGTGAGAAGCATCCGACACTTGAAGCGCTTGAAGTCAAACGCCGTAAATGTGAGGTGCGCTACGTGTCGGGAAGGTCTGATCGCGGACATCGCCGCGCCCGCCGCGCTGGCCATGGACTGGGCGGGGCCCCGGCCGCCGAAGCCGCCCCCCCGCCGGCGACCTTGTCGGAGTCGTAGGTGGCCTCGTCGCTGCGCGGGAGCCTGCTGCCGCCGAGGCGGGGCGCCGGCTGTCTCGTCGGCGGCCCCGGACGGTCAGGACGTGAGGGGGCGGCGGAGCCCTGCCAGGAGCAGTGCGATCAGTCGGCGGGGGTCGTAGCGGGGGTCGCTGCCGCGTCCGATGCAGAGGTTGCCGATGCCGCGCATCAGCTCGTAGGGCCGGGTTCCGGGCTGGATGTCGCCGGCCTCGACCGCGGCGTCGATCAGCTCGGCGGTGACGGGCGACAGGCGGTCGAGAAAGTGGGCGTGGAGGTCGGCGAAGCGGTCGCTGTCGGACTGGAGGGCGTCGGCGAGACCGTGCTTGGTGACGAGGAAGTCCACGAACAGGTCGATCCACTGGCTCAGCGCGTCGAAGGGTGTCCGCTCGCGGGCCAGCAGGGTGGGGCCGGCCTCTGCCAGAGCTTCGATCTGCTGGTAGTAGACGGCCGTGACGAGGTCCGCGCGGGTGGGGAAGTGGCGGTAGATCGTGCCCATGCCTACGTTCGCCCTGGTGGCGATCTGACGGATAGGCGCATCGACGCCCGAGGTGAGGAACACCTCGGCGGCAGCCGTGAGCACCGCCTGCTGATTGCGCAGGCTGTCGGACCGTTTGCTCTTCGCCGACGACGTTCCGGCGGGGCGCTCGCTGGGCATGACGTCTTCCTTCCCGCACCGGTTGACAAAGCGGAACAGTGCTCCGCACAATAAATGGAGCGTTGCTCCGCTTCAGGGTAGCGCACCTTGGCCCCCCTGCGTCGTCCCCCTCTGCCAGGGACGGCGGGGCTCTCGAAGGAGTTCTCCTGTCATGAACACACTTGCTCCCACCGATAAGCCGACCCCCGTCCTCTCCTACAGTCCCGTGGTTCTGCCGGTGGCGGGGCGTCCCGTGGACCTGCACGTCCGCGTCACCGCCCCGGTCGCGGGGACGGACCTTCCCGTGATCCTGCTCTCCCACGGCCACGGGAACTCCAACCATCTCTCGTCGCTCGACGGCTACGCGCCGATCGCGCAACTGTGGGCGCGGGCCGGGTTCGTCGTCATCCAGCCCACCCACCTCTCCTCCAGGACCCTGGCACACCGCCTCGAAGACGCTCCCGGCGCGCCGCTGTTCTGGCGCTCACGCGCCGAGGACATGACCCACATCCTCGACCGGCTCGCCGTGATCGAGGAGACCGTGCCCCACCTCGCCGGACGCGTCGACCACGACATGATCGCCGTCGCCGGACACTCCCTCGGCGGGTTCACCGCCAACCTGCTGCTGGGCGCCCAGGTCACCGACCCCGTGAGCGGGGAGCGGACGAGCGTACTGGAGCCCCGTATCAAGGCGGGTGTCGTGCTCGCGGCTCCGGGCCGGGGCGAGGTCATGCACGCCTCCATGGCGGAATCGATCCCGGTCTTCGCGACCATCGACTTCTCCACGATGGACACCCCCGCGCTGATCGTCGCCGGGGACAAGGATGACTCCCGGCACTTCACGGACGCCGGCCCCGAATGGCACGCCGACCCCTACACCCTGGCCCCCGGTCCCAAGACGCTGCTCACCCTCTTCGACGCCGAGCACGGGCTGGGCGGCATCGCCGGATACGACGCCGACGAGACCACCGACGAGAACCCCGAGCGCGTCGCCGCCGTCGGGCGCCTTACGGCGGCCTACCTCTCCACGCACTTCCGCCTCGACGACCACGCCTGGCGGACGGCCTGCGAAGACTTGCTGGCCGGCTCCGGTGCGACGGGTCGCGTCGAGTCGAAGCAGGCCCGCCGGGCGTGACCGGGAGACGGACGCCCCTACCCACGCTCACGTCCCGTGGGCCGAATCAGCCAGGAGACCGCACATGAACATAGCCATCATCGGCAAGGGCAAGGTGGGCTCCGCTCTGGGAGCGAAGTTCACCGCCGCGGGCCACGCGGTGCTCTACGGTTCCCGCACCCCGGACGACACCGCCGGCACCCTCGACCAGGCCGATGCCGTCCGGGCCGCCGACGTGATCGTCACCGCCGTTCCCGGCACCGCGGTCGTACCCACGTTGGAGGCGATCGGCGAGGACGTACTCGCCGACAAGGTCGTGCTGGACGTGTCGGCCGCCATGACGGCTGACTGCGCTCTGGTCCATCCCAACGACAGTGTCGCCCGGCAGGTGCAGGCACGCTTCCCCCGCGCCCGGGTCGTCAAGTCGCTGAACACCATGAACCACTCGGTCATGGTGGACCCGCTCACCTCACTCTCCCAGGCCACGGTGTTCGTGGTCGAAGCGGCGTCGGTGAGGAAGGCTCACGGGTAGCAGCGTGGCGGCCTCGACGGCGCCGAACACGGCCATCGGCGCGGCCCCGCCCACAGGACGCGGAGAACGACTTCCCCTTCAGCCCGGGGTGCTGCACCGCCGCCGCGCGGGTCAGCGGGCGCTGCCGGGCCGGCGGGCGCGGCGGCCGAAGGTGAACCGGAGGGGGATCAGCACCAGCCACGTCCACAACGCCGCCCGAGGGGAGGCGAAGGCGATCGGCACCGTGGCGCCGAAGACCACCACCGTCACCGTCAGGTCCGTCACGATGCCCCGGTCACCGTACGGCCCCCCGCCCCGTGCCGGGCGCCGGTCGCGCCGGAGCGTGAGCAGCAGCGCGAGTTGCAGCAGGTCGATGACGATCACGGTTGCCGAGTAGAGCGCCACCGCGAGCGGCTCGGACGCGTACTCCGACAGCAGCGTGGTCGGGAACGGCAGCAGCGCGATCGCTCCGAGCCCTGCGAGGGCGAGCCGCAGCGACAGGCCCTCGACCCGGTGGGCCAGCCGCAGGATGCGCCGGTGGTCGCGCCAGAAGCCCGCGAGGATGGCGAAGCTCAGCGCGTAGGCGCCGATGTGGGGCAGCAGGTCGTACACCATGTGGCGGAAGCCGGCCGCGTCCAGACCGCCGGTGACGTGGATGTCCAGCACCAGCAGCGTCATCGCGATGGCGAAGATCCCGTCCGACAGCGTGATCAGCCGGGCCAGGTTCCGCGCGTCCGGGCCGACGCCGTCGTCATCCGGGTCGCTGCCGCCGATGTCCACCCGCACAGCCTGACCGGCCGCGCCGGGAAGCCTGCCCATTACGCCTCTCGCGGGCACGTCGCGGTGCCGTCGTACGAGCGCGCGGGCCCGGCATGACCCCGCCCGGGACCGCGCGGTGTCATGC
>NZ_JBHXLV010000248.1:0-9146 GCF_042721685.1 Streptomyces sp. NPDC058459
GAAATACGAATAACACTTAGCCTTCTACAAGTAATTAATACGCAATGCTGATGAGGTGTTTAAGCGGACACTTCCGCGCCAACCCCTCAGCCGTGTTCCCACGCCCTGCTCAGGAGATCGCCCTGATCGCCTGCCAGCCGCCCGTACCGACCGTCACCGGCGGGCCGACCGGGCCGGTGCGGCGGCCCGGTACGAACTCCAGACCGGCCGTGGTGCTCGATGTGGTGCTCCACAGGTCTGGCACGCCATCACCGTTCGAGTCGCCGGAAGCCGTCAGCAGGGGCCGGGCCGTCGTGGTCCAACCGGTGGCGTACGCCGTGCGATTGGTCCCGACACCCAGCGAGGCAGGGTCGGTGCCCCCGTCGGAGACGCCGTCACCGTCCGCGTCGCCAGCACCGCGACCGTGGTACAGCCACAGCTCACCGGTCTGGGTGTTGCGGGCGATCAGGTCCGTGCACCCGTCCCCGTCCACGTCTCCCGGCGACGCTAGGTGCATCTTGCCCCAGCCGGTGCTGCCGATCAGATAGCCCGCGTCAATGCTGCCGTAGGTGTAGCCGGGCAGGAACCACAGCTGGTCGCCGATGACCGCGACGAAGTCCGGGTTGGTCGACTCGCTGTCGGGAGTGATGTCGCCGACCGAGACGATCTGCCTGATGGTGGCCGGGTCGATGACCACCCCCGTCTCGGGATCGGCGAAGAAGTAGACCTCCTGCTTGGTGTCCTCGGTGAACTCGCCCAGACCGTTGTTGGGGTAGAGCCACAGCTTGCCGTCGGGACGGCGGGCGACCAGGTCCTCGTAGAAGTCCTCGGTCCAGTCGCCGCGATGCGTCAGGAGAGCACCGCTCCAGCCCCCGGACGAGGACAGCGGCAGCATGGTCGCCATCGCACCGCCCCCCGTACCGCCGTAGAGGCGCAGGTTGCCTGGTTCGTCGACGGCGAAGAAGTCGGGCGCACCGTCACCGTTGACGTCGCCGGGCTTGTCCATCATTCCCGGGCTCTTGACGTAGAAGCGGTACGGATAGACCGGGCCCACGTTGCCGCCCGCGTCCACGATGCGCGCGTACAGCGTGTGCGGTCCCGGCGTCAGCGGGGTGATCCTGGCCGTCGCCGGGCCGCCCTTGCTCGTGGGCTTGGCCGAGGTGCTCGGCGGGGTGCGGTCCAGGGCGTACAGGTAGTCCGTCGCCCCCGTCTCGCCGTTGGCGCCGAACTCGAACTGGCCCTCGCTGCGGGCGAGCGCGCCCTCGACCGGTTCCCCGTCCGGTGTCGTCTCGGGGAACAGACCGTCCTTGGAGCTGACCTCCGGCATCACGGTCGGCGCCTTCGGGTCGAAGCCGAACCGGCAGCCGGCCGCGCCCTGCGTCGGCGTCCAGTCGGAGGCGAACGCGGCGTCGGCGGTGTCCTCCGCCTGCGTCTTCCAGGAGAACTGCCCGTCGCTCGCACCGATGTGGGCTGCCAGCAGGTTCTTGGGCACGGTGATGCGAGCCCGGGCCCCCCTGGAGTCGCTCGCCTTGACGGTGACCTTCACCTTCTTGTCGAGAAGGATGCCGGGCGAGACATCGTGCTTGCCGGTGGCCCACAGCTGGAACTGGACGTTGACGTCACCCCCGTCGGGGTCCCAGACTTGCGCCGTCAACTGGACATCGGTGTTGCCGAGCGTCACGTACGACGCGCCGTTGCCGCATTCGGTACTGCTCACCTTGGTACTGGGAACCGTGTCGAGATCCCACGGAGCCTTCGCCGGCCGGTTGAACTCCACGATCAGCTTGGCGTCCGGCTTGAACTTCTTCCAGCTGTAGGCGTCCTTGCCGTCCTCGGCGCTCTGCGGAGCACGCAGTCCGAAGGTGATGTCGGACCACTTGCCCGCGGCGGCCCTGACCGCCGCGTCCTTTGGCGGAGAAGTCGACCGCTGCATTGGGGCAACCGAAAGTCTCGTTGCCGTGGGCGTAGTTGCGGCTGTCCTGGCGGGTGGCCCAGGACGGCTGCTTGCTCCAGGTGGTCGTGGAGCTGATGCTGCCGGTCAGCCACAGCTCCACCGGTTTGGGCGTGCAGGACCACGAATGCGTCTCCGTGATCTGGAACTGTGCGTCGACCACCTTCACCCCGGCCAGGAACTTCGAGCCGACCCGGAAGAAGGAGCGGGCGGTGCCGCCCGTCGAGGATTCGTAGCCGACGCGCGCCTCGCTCGTGGTGCCGCCGTCCCAGCCGGTGCCGTTCCAGTAGCTGCTGCTCGGATGCGGCTTGTAGGCGATCGTCCACGCCTCGCGCGTACCCGTCATCCGTGGGTCGATGTAGACCGGGAACCGGGTGTCGGGAGCGTGGAGCAGATTCTGATCCGGCGTCAGCAAGACCTGTTCGTCGGTGATCTCGACACCGACCGCGCTGCTCTTGGTGCCAGGGGTGAGCGGTGAGGGCTCAGCGCCCGCGGGAGCGGCGGCAGGGGGAGTCGGCCCCGCCGACCGGGAGGCCGGCGCTTCCTCGGCCCTGGCGGAGGAGTCCCACATCCGGGCCGTCGAGGAGGCGAACACCGTCTGGCCCGCGGCGTTCACGGCCCGGATCGTGCCCGTCGAGGTGTCCTTGTGCACCTCCAGACCCTCGGTGTGGAGTCCGAAACCGATCTCGGCCAGTTCCGGCCGGCCCGCGGCCTCGGGTGTCTTCACGATCAGGGCCTGGCTGAATCCGTCCACACCGGCCCGGACGGCGAGGTCCACACCGGGGAAGACCTCGGGATACGTGGCGGTGGAGCCGTCGAGCCGTGCCCGCGGCAGAGGCTCGGGCCAGGTGAGGGAGAGTTCGCCGCCCCGGTCGGCCAAGGTGACCAGACTCGTGTCGCCGCCCGCCGAGAAGCTCACACGGCCGGGCGTGGCCCGGGGAGTGATCCGGCCCCCCGCCTCGGTGAGTGTGGTGTCCACCGGAGTCCACGCGCCTTCACGCCTGACCCGCACGGGGATCGAGTGCTGGGTGTGCCTGAGGTTGCCGTTGGGCAGCGCGTACGTCTCGCTCGTCTCGGTGCGGGCGGCGGCAACCTCGACCGGCTCACCGGTCCGTGCGGCCTTCACCATGGCGTCCGACTCGGCGTCAAGGGGCGACGCGACCGGAGTGCTTCCGGCGGCGACGCTCGTGGTCGGCGCCACCCCGGTGGCCGCCAGGGTCAGAGCCGCGACAAGTGCCGTACCGACCACACCCCTGACGTGGCGTCGTCTTCGTGATGCGTGTGACATGTGTGAATCCCCCCGGAATCATAGTGATGTGTGGTGCGTTCTTTGCCAACTGATTGATCAACTGAGGATTGTTGCATTGCTTTCGCTTTACTTGTAGAGATGATCATCATCGCCTACTCTCTGAGTCTTCACAGAAATGGTTACTCAGAGTGAGGGGGGGCCATCTGTGGACCAACTGACAAGACATCTCCGGTACTTCGGTCACTGGCACAGATCCGTGTCCCTGATCGTCGGACTCCTGCTGTTCATCGGCCTGATACCGGACGACGCGAGCGCCGCCTCAGGCAGCTCCCGCGTCTCCGAGCTGAAGCGGGACGCGTCGGTGCCGGGGAGGGATCACGCCAGGAAGCGCCCCAAGGCCCGTGACGAGGCCGGGGTCACCTTCAGGCCGACGGCGGGCACCGTCGCGGCGGCCGACTTCACGACCCTCGTCACCGGCACTCCGCCCACCACGGCCCGGCGCGCGCCGCTGTCCGCCGACGGCAGGAACACCGTCCGCACCGGTCTGGTCAGCGCCCATCAGGCCCGCAGGGCCGGCCGAGCCGCGGGCGGCGTCCGATCCCGCGGCCAAGCCGTGACGTCTCCGGCAGCCGTCCCCGGCAGCGGTGTCCAGATCGAGGTCAAGAGCCCCGCCGCCGCGCACAAGGCCGGTGTACAGGGCGTACTCTTCACCGCGGCACCCGCCCGAGGCGGCCTCGCCCGCGCAGCGTCCGGCGCCGTCGAACTCCAGCTGGACTACTCCTCCATCAAGGACTCCTACGGCGGCGACTGGGGCACCCGGCTCAAGCTGCACCGCCTGCCCGCGTGTGCGCTGACCACGCCCGAGCAGGAGCGCTGCCGCACCCGTACCGCGCTCGACGGCACCAACGACCCGGTCGGCCAGACCGTTTCCGGCGCCGTCGACCTCCCGGCGGCCAAGGCGGTACCCATGGTGCTGGCCGCCACCGCCGCCGCCTCCGGACCTGGCGGCAGCCACGAGGCGACCTCCCTGTCGCCGTCCGGCTCCTGGATGGCCGGCTCCTCATCCGGTGGCTTCGCCTGGACCTATCCGATCGAGGCGCCCGAGGTCCCCGGCGGCCCCGAGCCCGAGGTCGAACTCTCCTACTCCTCCCAGGCCGTGGACGGCCGCACCGCCTCCACCAACGCCCAGTCCTCCTGGATCGCCGAGGGATGGGACTACGAGCCGGGCTTCATCGAACGGCGCTACCGCTCCTGCTCCGACGACAAGGCCGAGATCGACGGAAAGAAGCCCAACAACACGGCTGACAGCGGTGACTTGTGCTGGGGTTCCGACCACGTGGTCATGTCGCTCGGCGGCAACACCACCGAACTGGTCAAGAAGGACGGCACCGACGAGTGGCGTCCCGCCGACGACGACGGCTCCCGCCTGCAGCACAGGAGCGGCGCGGCCAACAACACCAAGGACGGCGAGTACTGGGTCCTGACCACCACTGACGGCACGCAGTACCACTTCGGGCTGAACAAGCTCCCCGGCGCCCCGGACGGCACGGTCACCAACTCCGCTCTGACCGCGCCGGTGTTCGGCAACCACCCCGGCGAGCCGTGCCACGCCACCGCCTTCATGGACTCCGACTGCGCCCAGGCGTACCGCTGGAATCTGGACTACGTGGTGGACCCGCTCGGTGACGCCATGACCCTGTGGTGGGCCAAGGAGACCAACTACTACGGCCAGAACATGAAGGCCGACCAGCAGATCTCCTACACCCGCGCCGCGCAGCTCTCCCGCATCGACTACGGTCTGCGCGCCGACAAGCTGTTCGGCACCCAGCCCGCGGGCCGGGTCGCCTTCACCACAACCGAACGCTGCATACCCGACGCGGGGTTCGACTGCGCCGAGGCCAAGCGGACCGCCGCCAACGCCAGATACTGGCCGGACACCCCGCTGGACCAGGAGTGCGCTTCCGGGGCCAAGTGCACCGACAAGTACGCACCGACCTTCTGGACCACCAAGCGGCTCAAGAAGATCACCACCAGTGTGCTGGTGGGCAGCACGCTGAGCGTCGTCGACTCCTGGACGCTGGAGCAGTCCTTCCCGGCCACCGGTGACGGCACCTCCCCGGCCCTGTGGCTGGAGTCGATCACCCGCACCGGCCACGGCGCGGGCGGCACCGCCGACATGCCGAAGGTCACCTTCTCCGGTCTCCAGATGGACAACCGCGTGGACAAGGTGGAGGGCCTGCCGCCCTTCTCCCGCTACCGCGTGCACGCCATCGACACCGAGACCGGCGGCCGCATCGCCGTCACCTACTCCCCGCGCGACTGCCAGGCGCTGGAGCCCAGGCGGATGCCTGCCTCGCCCGAGTCCAACACCATGCGCTGCTTCCCGCAGTACTGGACCCCCAAGGGCGCGCTCAACCCGGTCAAGGACTGGTTCCACAAGTACGTCGTCACCGAGGTCCGCGAGGAGGACCTGGTCACCGACAGCCCCGCGAAGGTCACCTCCTACGAGTACCTCGGTGGCGCCGGATGGGCCCACGACGACAGCGAGTTCACCGAGAACAAGCACCGGACCTGGTCCCAGTTCCGCGGCTACGAGCGCGTACGTACCCGTCAGGGTGCGGGCGACGACGTCAGGCAGCTGACCGAGCACCGCTACTTCCGCGGCATGCACGGCGACAAGCTGCCCTCCGGCACCCGCTCCGTCACCGTCGCGGACAGCGAGGGCAAGACGTACAGCGATCTGCCGCAGTACCAGGGGCAGTTGCTGGAGCAGCTCACCTATGAGTCCGACGGCGGCCCCGTCGACTCCGCCACGGTCACCACGCCCTGGGCGGTGAAGACCGCCACCCGGACCCGTACCGGCAACACGCCCCTCGAAGCGTGGATGACCCGGCCGGAGACCGTCCGCACCCGCGAGCGCGTCAAGGGCGAGACCTGGCGCACCTCCACCGAGACCACCACGTACGACAGTTACGGCCTGCCATACCGCGTCGAGGAGAAGACGCCGGGTGGCAAGCTCCGTTGCTCGACGGTGGAGTACGTGCGCAACACGGTCGCGCACCTGGTCGAGTCGGAGTCCCGCGAGAGGACTACGCTCGGCGCTTGCGGCACGTCGGACCCCGAAGTCGTCGAGGACACCCGGACGTTCTACGACGGCCTGGTCTTCGGCGCGACGCCCACCAGGGGTCTGCCGACGCAGGTCCAGGAGTTGAACGGCTCGGGCGACAGCTACGTCACGATCGACCGTACCGAGTACGACATCCACGGTCGTGAGACCGCGACCTGGGACGCCGACGACCGCAAGACGTGGATCACCTACACGCCCGCGACGGTGGCCCAGCCGCTGAAGCAGGTCTCCACCGACCCGCTCGGCCACACGGAGACCACGGAATTCGACCCGGTCCGCGGTCTGCCGCTGAAGGAGACCGACACCAACGGCAAGTCGTCCACTATGGTGTACGACCCGCTGGGCCGACTGCTGAAGGTCTGGGAGATCGACCGCGACCCGGCGACGCAGACCCCCTCGGCGACGTAACGACTACGCGGTACGCCGTGACGGCCCCACCGTCGTGACCACCCGCACGCTCAAGGACAACGGCCAGTACGCCGCCTCCCACGAGATCCTCGACGGCCTGGGGCGCGAGCGCCAGACGCAGGACGAGGCGATCGGCGCGGGCCGGATCGTCAACGACGCCTTCTACGACAGCGCCGGCCGCAAATGGAAGGAGAACGAGGGGTACTACAACGCGGCCGAGCCCGAACCCAAGCTCCTGCTGGTCGGTGACAACGAGGTTCCGTCCCAGAGCAGGACCCTCTTCGACGGCCTGGGCCAGTCCACCGCCGAGATCACCTACTACCGCGGCACCGAGAAGCTGCGCACCACGACCGAGCGCGACGGCGACGTCACCACCACCCTCCCGCCCAAGGGCGACACGGTCACGGCGGTCTTCGAGGACGCCGAGGGCCGGGCCGAGAGGCAGCGCGAGTACACCGACCAGGCCCGCACCAAGTGGCGGGACACCCTCTACGAGTACGACGACCTCGACAACCTGCGCAAGGTGACCGCCCCCGGCGGCGCCGCCACCGTCTTCGAGTACGACAAGCGCGGCCGCCAGACCGCGAGCACCGACCCCGACGGCGGGCGCACCGAGGTCCGGTACGACAACGCCGACAACGTGGTCGCCACCGTCGACCCGCTCGAACGGACCCTGGTCACCACCTACGACAAGGGCGGCCGCCCGACCACACTGCGCGAGGGCAGCGACACCGGGCCCAAGCGCGTGGAGTGGACGTACGACAGCCTCGTCAAGGGCCTGCCGACCGCGCAGATCCGCTACGAGGGCGGCCGTGAGTACCGGGAGGAGGTCACCGCCTACGACAACGCCTACCGGGTGAAGTCGACCAGGACGGTGATCCCGGCCGAGGAGACCGGCCTCGCCGGCACCTACACGTACACCTACTCCTACACCCCCACCGGCAACCTCGCCTGGGTCGAAGTGCCCGGTCTGGGGGGTCTGGTGACCGAGCGGGTCCTGTTCCGCTACAACTCCGACGACCTGCCCATCTTCGTCGGCGGCGCGTCCACCTACCTCTCGGACGTGCAGTACTCGGCGTTCGGCGAGATCCTGCGCACCGACGCGGGAACGGCGGGCAAGAAGGTCTACGGCTCCTACGTCTACGACGAGTTCACCCGTCGGCTCCAGTCGGCCACCTTCGACCGCTCCGTCAGCCCCGGCCGCATCAGTGAGACGCGATACGGCTACGACGACGCGGGCAACATCACGAAGATCACCGACGTGCCGGGCAGCGCCGCCCCGGACGCGGGCAAGACGGACACCCAGTGCTTCGTCCACGACCAGCTACGGCAGATGACCTCGGCCTGGACGGCGAAGACGGACGACTGCTCGTCCGGACCGTCCCAGACCACGGTCGGCGGCCCGGACGCCTACTGGCAGTCGTACGAGTACGACGACGCGGGCAACCGGAAACGGCTGGTCGAGCACGACGCGGCCGGTGACACGGCGAAGGACGTCACCCGCACCTACACCTACGGCAAGGACGGGGTCGGCGGCCCGAACGCGCTCGCCGAGATCAAGTCCGTCGGCCCGCAGGGCGAACGCCTGAACACCTTCTCCTACGACAAGGCGGGCAACACCACCGGCCGACAGCACGGCGGCAACCAGCAGACGCTCGAATACGACATCGAGGGCCAGCTGCGCAAGGTGGCCCAGCCCGTCGAAGGCGGCGGCACGCAGACCACGTCCTACCTCTACGGCGCGGACGGTGAACGCCTGATCCGCACCGGCGCGGACGGCAGCCGCACGCTGTACCTCGGCGACGCGGAGCTCACCGTCAACGCGGCCAACACCACGGCGAAAGCGGAGCGCTTCTACCCGCACCCCGACGGCTCCACGACGGTCCGCGCGACCGGCGGGGTCCGTCAGATGATGCTCGCCGACCACCACGGCACGTCCCAGACGGTCGTGGACATGGTCGACCCGGCGATGGGCGTCACCCGGCGCAAGTCGATGCCGTTCGGCGAGGAGCGCGGGGTCCAGCCCACCGCCTGGCCCGGACAGCGCGGCTTCGTCGGCGGGACGGTCGACCGGGACACGGGGCTGACCCGGCTGGGCGCCCGGGACTACGACCCGTTGACCGGCAGGTTCCTCACCGTCGACCCGATGGTCGACTTCGGTCGGCCGGCCACGATGAACCCGTACGCCTACAGCAACAACGCCCCGGCCACGTTCTCCGATCCCTCGGGCGAGTTCTTCCCGGTCGTGGTGGTGCTCGGTATCGCGGCCCGCATCGCCATCCAGGCGGCGATCCGTGCGGCGGCCCGGCGCGCGGCGATCATCGCGGCGCGCAAGGCGGCTCAGGCGGCTGCCCGGCGTGCCGCGGCCCTGGCGCGCAAGCGGGCGATCGAGGCGGCGAAGCGTGCGGCGGCCAAGGCCCGCCGGGAGGCGG
>NZ_JBHXLV010000249.1:0-9111 GCF_042721685.1 Streptomyces sp. NPDC058459
CCGTCACCGTCGCGCCCGGCGCCGCGATCCGGCGCGCGCGCAGCGCGGCCGACCGGATCGGGCACGTCATCGCGTGCCACCCGGCCCCGGAGGAGGTGACGGCCGCGCTGGACGAGGCACAGGCGCTCATCCGGCTCACGATCACCGGCCACCGCACCCGCTGAACGGGTCCTCTCCGGACGGCCCCGGCCGGCGAGCGGCCCCGGACCCTCCACCCGGCGCCGTACGGACCCGTACGGCGTCCCCACCACCACCTCCAGGAGTACGTCATGAGCAACCCCTTCGAGAACGACGATGCCGCCTATCTCGTCGTCCGCAACGACGAGCTCCAGCACTCGCTGTGGCCCGCGGACCTCCCCGTCCCGGCCGGCTGGACCACGGTCCACGGTCCGGACACCCGCCAGGCCTGCCTCGACCACGTCGAGCGCGTCTGGACGGACATGCGTCCCGCGTCCCTGGTCGCGGCCCTCGCCGAGGACACGGCCCGTGCCTGACCCCGCACGCCTCCTGCCCGTCCCCGGCCGGCCCGTCCCGCCGCCGGCCGGGGCGGCCCGGGAGGGCGCGGCCCCGGTCAACGCCCTGGACGCCCTGCGGCACCTCGTCGCCGGAGTGCTCGGCCGACCCTTCGCATCCGTCCGCCCCGAACGCGGCTTCACGGAGCTCGGCGGTGACAGCATCCAGGCCATCCAGGTCGTCAGCCGTGCCCGCGCGGACGGGTTGCTGCTCACCACCCGCGACGTCCTGCGCAGCGAGAGCATGTCCGCGCTGGCCGTGGCCGCCCGGACGGCGGACGGCCCCGCGGCCGACGGCGGACCCGCCAAGCCCCCGCGCCGCACCGGCCGGCTGGCCGTCACCCCGATCATGGCATGGCTCGGCGGACTCGCCGGTCCCGTCGACACCTACCACCAGTCGCTGGTCGTCCGTACCCCCGCCGAATTCCGCGTCGAGCACGCAGTGCGGATCGTGCGAGCCCTGCTCGACACGCACGACGTACTGCGGCTCACGGTGCCCGGGGGAGCGGGCTCCGCCGCCGCGGGATGCTCCATCGCGGCGCCGGGCACCGTCGACGCGCACGCCCTGGTCGAGCACGTCAGCGCGCCGAACACCGCCGACACCGGGCTGCCGGCCCTCACCACCGACCGCATCCGCGCCGCCCGGCGGCTCCTCTCCCCGGCGGACGGCGTCATGCTCCGCGCCGTGCTCGTCGACCGAGGCCCCGGCCTGCAGGGCCGGCTCGCCCTGATCGTGCACCACCTGGTCGTCGACGGCGTGTCCTGGCGCATCATCCAGGACGACCTGCGCACCTGCTGGGCCCGGCTGGCCAAGGGCGAGGACCCCGTCCTCGAACCCGCGCCCACACCGTTCGCGCACTGGGCGGACCTGCTGCGCGCCGACGCCACATCCGGCCGTCGCATGCGCGAGGCGGGTCGCTGGGCCGAGACCCTGCGCCCGGCCCCCGAACCGCTCGGCGGCGTCGCCCCGCCGACCCGGCTCGACGCCGAGACCGCGGACCACCGCCTCACCCTCACCCTGCCCCCGGACGTGGCCGGGCCGCTGCTCACCGTCGTGCCTGGCGTCGTCAACGGCACCGTCAACGACGTCCTGCTCACCGGGCTCGCTCTCGCGGTGCTCGCCTGGCGGCGTCCGCTGACGGGCCCGGCGGACGGCGGCACCGTCCTCGTCGACGTCGAGGGCCACGGCCGCGAGGACATCGCCGGCGCCCCCGATCTGTCCCGCACCGTCGGCTGGTTCACCAGCGTGTACCCGGTCCGCTTCGACATCGGCCGGCCCGACCTCGACGACGCGCGCGCGGGCGGCCCCGCCGCCGGCGCGGTCCTGCGCGCCGTCAAGGAGACCCTGCGGGCCGTCCCCGACCACGGCATCGGTCACGGCCTGCTGCGCCACGGCAACAGCCGCACCGCTCCCGCCCTCGCGGCCCGCGGCGTCCCGGGGATCGGCTTCAACTACCTGGGTCGCTTCCCGGTCGGCGACGCCGCCGACTGGTCAGCCGCGCCCGGACACGATATCGGCCTCGACGACGCCGACGCCGGCCTCGCCATGGCACACACCGTGGAGGTCAACGCCGCGGCCCACGAGGGCTCCGACGGCCCCACCCTCCACGCCACCTGGACCTGGGCGGGCAACGTCCTTCCGGCTGAGCGTGCGCACGCCCTGGCCCACGAGTGGTTCGCCATGCTGCGCGCCCTCGTCCGGCACGCGGCGCTGCCCGGTGCCGCCGGACTGACCCCGTCCGACGTGTCGCTGCCCGGCCTCGGCCAGGCGGAACTCGACACCTTCGAAGCCCAGTTCGGAGAACTGCTGTGATCCCCCTGTCCCACGCCCAGCACCGCCTGTGGTTCCTGTGCCGCGACGGTGACCCCGGCGGCCTGCACAACATCCCGGTGGGCCTGCGCCTGAGCGGCGACCTCGACCGCGCCGCCCTGACGGCCGCTCTCACGGACGTCAGCGACCGGCACGAAGCCCTGCGCACGGTCTTCCCCCACCAGGAGGGGATGCCCCACCAGCACGTCCTCGGCCCGGGTACCGCCCCGCCCTGCGCGGTCACCGTCTCTGCGGCAGCCGAGCACCCGCGGCGCGCGCGTGAGGCGGCGGCGTCGCCCATCGATCCGGTCACCGAACCGCCGTTGCGCGCACACCTGTTCACCGACGGAGCGCGGGAGCACTACCTGCTGCTCGTCCTGCACCACATCGCGGGCGACGGAGCCTCCCTCGACCCGCTCCTGCGCGACCTGGCCGCCGCCTACACCGCCCGGCTCAGCGGCACCGAGCCGGACTGGCCCGACCTGCCCGTCCAGTACCCGGACTACGCCCTGTGGCGGCACGACGTCCTCGGCGACCCCGACGATCCGGACTCCGAGCACTCCCGGCAGCTCGGCCACCGTACCGGCGCGCTCACCGGCCTGCCCGACGAGCACACC
The DNA here is from genome assembly GCF_042721685.1 of Streptomyces sp. NPDC058459. NCBI lineage: Bacteria > Bacillati > Actinomycetota > Actinomycetes > Kitasatosporales > Streptomycetaceae > Streptomyces > Streptomyces sp. NPDC058459. The sequence continues at coordinate 2,940 of NZ_JBHXLV010000249.1, forward strand.
CTGCCCACCGACCGGCCCCGGCCCGCCGCCGCCTCGCACCGCGGGGCGGTCGTCACCGCCGAGGCCGGCGCCGACGCGCACAGCCGTCTCGCCGGCCTCGCCCGCGACCGGCGCGCCACCGTCTTCATGGCGGTCCAAGCGGCTTTCGCCACCCTGCTCACCCGGCTCGGTGCGGGCACCGACCTGGCCCTCGGCTGTCCCGTCGACGGCCGCGAAGACGAGGCACTGGAACATCTCGTGGGCCTCTTCGTCGACACCGTCGTGGTGCGGGTCGACACCTCGGGCGACCCCGCGTTCACCGACGTCCTCGACCGGGTCCGCGAGGCATCCCTGGACGCGCAGGCCCACCGGGACGTACCTTTCGACGCCCTGGTGGAACGGCTCAATCCGCCCCGCTCGCCCGGCCGGCACCCCCTGTTCCAGATCGCCGTCACCGGTCGCCGGGACACGGGCGTCGCCCCCGTCCTGCCGGGCCTGCGGGTCCATGTCGAAGCCGTGCGCACCGCCACGGCCAAGTTCGACCTGACCCTTGAGGTCGATGAGCGCCACGACCCCGACAGCGGACGCCCGGCCGGGATCGGCCTGACGCTCGAGTACGCCGCCGACCTGTTCGACGCCGCCACCGCCGGGCGGCTCATGGACCGGCTGACCCTCCTCCTCGACGCCGTGGCGATGACCCCCCAGGCTCCCGTGGCCGCCCATGACCTGCTGACCCCCGATGAGCGCGCCGCCGTCACGGAGGGATGGCAGGGCCGGCCGGCCGTGCCCCACGCCACCACCGTGCACGCCTGCTTCGCCGACGTGGCCGCCGAACGACCGGAGCGGACGGCCGCCGTCTGCGGCGACCGGGAGATCGGCTACGGCGCACTCGACGCCCTCTCCGACCGGGTCGCGTCCCGGCTGGCCGTCCTCGGGGTGCGCCCCGGCGCGACGGTGGCCGTCCTCATGGACCGGTCCGTGGAGCTGATCGCCGCCTGCCTCGGCGTGCTCAAGGCGGGGGCGGCCTACCTGCCGCTGGACGCCCGTGCGCCACGGGCCCGGTCGGCGTCCGTCCTCTCCGAGGCGGGTGCGACGGTCCTCGTCGCCGACCCGGGAGCGGACACCTCCGGTCTCGGTGTCCGCCACACTCTCAGCCTCGGCGACGGCCACATGACGGACGACGGGGACGACGGGGACGACGGGGACGACGGGGACGACGGGGACGGCGGGGCTGCCCGGAGCGGCCCCGACGCCGCCGCGCCGGCGGACGCCACCCCGCTCGTCCCCGGTCCCGGCCACCCGGACGACCTCGCCTACGTGATGTACACCTCCGGCTCGACCGGCACGCCCAAGGGTGTCGCCGTCCCCCACCGCGAGGTCGTCGCCCTCGCCCTGGACCGGCGCTGGCGCGGCGGCGCCCACGATCGCGTCCTGCTGCGCTCCCCGCACGCCTTCGACGCCTCCACCTACGAACTGTGGGTGCCGCTGCTGAACGGCGGACTCGTGGTCGTCGCCCCGCCCGGTGAGCTGGACGTGCCCGGCCTCGCCCGGCTCATCGGCGATCAGCGCGTCACCGGCACCTTCCTCACGGCCACGCTGTTCAACGAGCTCGCCGACCGCTGCCCGGACCGGCTGGGTACTCTGCGCGAGGTGATGACCGGCGGCGAGGCCGCCTCCCCGGCCGCCGTCCGCAGGGTCCGCGAGCACTGCCCGGACACCACCGTGACCAACGCGTACGGGCCGACGGAGACCACCACCTTCGCCGCCCTGCTTCCCCTCGCCCCTGGGCAGCGCATGCCGGCCGGGCAGATACCGATCGGACGGCCCCTGGACGGCACCCGCCTCCACGTCCTCGACGCCCGACTCGCTCCCGTGCCACCCGGAGTCACGGGCGAGCTGTACATCGCCGGGGCCGGACTCGCCCGGGGCTACCTGGGCCGCGCCGGGCTCACCGCCGAACGGTTCATCGCCTGCCCCGCCGGTCCGGCCGGCACCCGGATGTACCGCACCGGCGACCTCGCCCGCTGGACGGCGGACGGCCGGATCGAGTACCTCGGCCGCGCCGACCGGCAGGTCAAGATCCGGGGGCTGCGCATCGAACCGGGCGAGATCGAGAACGTCCTCACGGGCCACCCCGACGTGGGCCGGGCCGCGGTCACCGTGCTCCCCACCCCGGCCGGACCCGTCCTCGCCGGCTACGCGGTGCCCGCCGAGGGCAGACGTCCCGACCCGGCGGTGCTGCGCGAGCACCTGCGGGGTGAACTGCCGGCCTGGATGGTCCCGCTGACCGTCACGGTGCTGGACCACTTCCCGGTGACGCCCAACGGGAAGACCGACCTGGCCGCACTCCCGGCCCCCCGCCCCGCTGCCGGAGAACGGGCCCACCAGGCCCCGCGCAACGACACCGAGCGTGCCCTGGCCGCCCTGTGGGAGCGAATGCTCGGTGCGGAACGGGTCGGCGTCCACGACGACTTCTTCGCCCTGGGCGGCCACTCCCTCCTTGCCACCCGCCTGCTCGCGGAGATGCGCTCCCTGCTCGGCGTCACCGTCACCGTGCGCCGCTTCTTCGCCGGCCCGACGGTCGCCCAACTCGCCGCGGCGGCACGGTCCGACGCCGCGACCGCCCACACCGACGACCCCCCGGTCGTCCGCAGAGCACACCGCTCCGGCCCGGCCTGACCGATCTCACGCCCGCCCTCCGACCACAGGAATCCACCGTGAGCCACACTCCTGCCCCCGAACACTCCCCGGCCCCGTCCCCGCCGGCGGCACCCCCCGTCGCACCACCCGCATCCAAGGTGGAGAACGTCCTCCCGCTCTCCCCCCTCCAGGAGGGCATCCTCTTCCACGCCCTGTTCGACGAGCAGGAGCGTGACGTCTACGTCGCCCAGCTGCTGCTCGACCTCTCCGGGCCGCTGGACGCCGGACTCCTGCGCGCCGCCGCCGACGCCGTGCTCGCACGGCACGCCAACCTCCGGGCAGGCTTCCTGCGCCGTGCCTCCGGCGAACCCGCCCAGGTCGTCAGGCGCGACGCGCGGGTGCCGTGGGAGGAACTGGACCTCTCCGCCATGGGCCCGGACCGGCAGGCCGACGCCGTCAGGACGCTGCTGGCGCAGGATCGCGCCCGCCGCTTCGACCTGGCCCGCCCACCGCTGCTCCGCCTCACCCTCCTGCGCGTCGGGCCCCGTAGCCACCGGCTGCTGCTGACGTACCATCACATCCTGCTGGACGGCTGGTCCTGGCCCGTGCTGGTCCGCGAACTGCTGACGCTGCACGACGCGGGAGCGCGCGACGCGCGTCCGCGCGAAGCCGGACCGACCGAGGCCGCGCCGGACACCGCCGTCCTTGACCCGGTGACGCCGTACGCGTCCTTCCTGGACTGGCTCAGCACCCGCGACACCGGAGCGGCCCGCGACGCCTGGGCAGGAGCCCTGGCCGGGCTGGCAGGCGGCAGCCGCACCGCACCGGTCTCCGCCGGCCACTCCGCGCTGCTGCCGCAGCGGGTCGAGACCGTTCTGACGCCCGACCTCACCGAGCGGCTGACCACCCTCGCGCGCACCCACCGCGTCACCCCGAGCACCCTCCTCCAAGGCGCCTGGGCCCTGCTGCTCGCGGCGCGGCTCCGCTCCGACGACGTGGTCTTCGGCGCCGTCGTCAGCGGACGTCCCGCCGAACTGCCCGGCGTCGCCGACATCGTCGGCCTGTGCATCAACACCGTGCCGGTCCGCGTCCGCATCGACCGCACCGAGCCGCTCGTGGACCTGTTCACCCGGCTCCAGGACGAGCAGGCACGGCTGATCGACCACCACCACCTCGGTCTCACCGACATCCAGCGCACCGCCGGGGCCGGTGAGCTGTTCGACTCCTGCGTCGCCTACCAGAACTATCCCGTGGACGCCGCCGGCCTGGCCGCCCTCGCCACGGGCGAACTCCGTGTCACCGCCGTAGACCCGCACGACGCGGCGCACTACCCGCTCACCCTCACCGCGATTCCCGGTGAAGGACTGCGGCTCCAGATCGACCACCGGCCGGACGCCTTCGACACCGCCGACGCGCAGGCCCTGCTGGACCGCCTCGTCCGCCTCCTCCAGGCCGCCGCCGACGACCCGGCCCGCCCGGTCGGCGCGGTGAACCTGCTGTCCCCGGCCGAATGGCGGCGCGTGGTGCACGAGGTCAACGACACCGCTCGCGACGAGGAGTACGCGGAGGTCGCGGACCGGGTGCGGCACCAGGCCCGACTGCGGCCGCACGCCGTCGCGGTGACCGACGAGGCGGGCCGCGCACTCTCCTACGGCGAACTCGTCGCCCGGACCGACGCACTCGCTGAGCGACTGCGTGCGGAAGGCGTCGGCGCCGGCGCCCTCGTCGCGGTCCTCGGTGAGCCGACCGCCCGGACGCCCGCGGCGCTCCTCGGCATCCTGGGCGCCGGAGCCGCCTACGTGCCGCTCGACCCGGTGGGGCCGGTCGCCCGCACCGCCGGCCTGCTGACCGCCGGGGCAGTGCCGTGGCTGCTCACCTCGCCCGAACAGCGGGCACGTGCCGCGGAGATCGCGGCAGCCGCCGGCCACCCGGTCCGCGTACTGGTCCTCGACGGCGACGGCGACGGTGACGGCGGCGCCACCGCCGACGCCCGCCCGGCCGGGCTCCCGTCCTGCGACGGCGGTGGCCGCGAAGCCCTGGCCTACGTGTGCTTCACCTCAGGATCTACCGGCCGCCCCAAGGGCGCCATGGTCCACCGGCGGGGCATGAACAACCACCTGCTCGCCAAGCTCGACGACCTGGAGCTCACCCCGGACGACCGGGTGTTGATGAACGCGCCCCTCACATTCGACATCTCCGTGTGGCAGATGCTCGCCCCGCTGATCTCCGGTGGCCGGGTCCACCTCGTCTCCCGCGACACCGCCCGCGACCCGGACGCCCTGTTCGCCGCCGCCGCGCGGGACGGCGTGACCGTCATGGAGACCGTCCCCTCCTTCGTGCGCGCCGCCCTGGACCTGTGGGACTCCGGCGTCCCCCGGCCCGCGCTCCCGGCGCTGCGCCGCTTCGTCGTCAACGGCGAGGTCCTTCCGCCGGAGCTGTGCACCCGCTGGTACGAGCACCACCCCGAAGCGGCGATCGTCAACGCCTACGGGCTCACCGAGTGCTCGGACGACAACACGCACGCCTTCATCGGCCGCCAGGACGTGACCGGCCTCGTCGAACACGGCCGGCTGCCGGTCGGCAGGCCGCTGCGCAACAACCGCCTCTACATCCTCGACCCGTCGCTCGCGCCCGTGCCCCCCGGCGCGCCCGGCGAACTCTTCATCGCGGGCACCGGCGTGGGGCCCGGCTACCTGGGCGAGCCCCGCCGCAGCAGCGAGCGCTACGTCCCCGACCCGTTCGCCGCCGAGCCCGGCGCCCGGATGTACCGGACCGGTGACCTGGCCAGGCTGCGCGCCGACGGCCAGCTCGACTTCCTCGGACGCCAGGACCACCAGGTGAAGATCCGCGGCAACCGCATCGAACTGGGCGAGGTGGAGACCGCGCTGCGGGCCGCGCCGGGTGTGGGGGACGCGGTGGTGACCGTGGACCGCGACGGTGCCGGACAGCAGCGCCTCGTCGGCTGGTTCACCGGCGAGGCGGACGCCGGCGCCATCCGCGCCGCGCTCGCCCGCAGCCTGCCGAACTACATGGTGCCCTCGCTGCTGTTCCCGCTGCCCGCCCTGCCCCTGACCACCAACGGCAAGATCGACCGCAAGGCGCTGCCCGACCCGGCGGAACTGGCACGCCCCGCCGGTCGCGCTCCTGCCAACGCCACGGAGGAGGCCGTGTGCGCCCTCTTCGCCGCCGTCCTCGGCCTCGACGCCGCCGGACCCGACGACGACTTCTTCGCCCACGGCGGTCACTCCCTGCTCGCCACCCGGCTGACCGGACGGCTGCGCACCGAACTGGGCGCTCACCTCACCATCCGCGACGTCTTCGAGACCCCCACCCCGGCGGGCATCGCCGCCCTGGTGGCGGCTGCCGCCCCGGCCCGGCCGGCGCTGCGCCCACGCGCCCGAGACCGTGCCTGACGCCCGCCGGCCCGCACCGACCAGGAGGCAGACCCCATGAACCCCGAGGACATCCCGGTCCCGCTGCGCATCGCCCGGCAGGCGGCCCGGACCCCCGATGCCACAGCCGTGGTCGCCCGCGACGGCGAGCTGACCTACCG
>NZ_JBHXLV010000250.1:0-9046 GCF_042721685.1 Streptomyces sp. NPDC058459
CCGTACCGCTCGCGGGCCGGCCCACCCGGCTGCGCGATGCCGCGGCCGGACTCTGCCTGAGCATCAAGGGCGAGCCCGAGCGTGGCGCGCCGGTGACGCTGGCCCTGTGCTCCAGCGGGGTCACCCAGCAGTGGACGTACGACGCCGACGGCCTCCTGCACAGCCAGGCCGACCCCCAGCTCTGCCTGGACTCCCACGCGGACGCCGCCGTCGTCATCCTCGGCACCTGCGACGACGCGGGCACCGAGCGCGGGGACGACGTGCGCTACGACCTCACCGCGCGGGGCGAGCTGCTGCCCCGCTGGGACGAGACGCTCGCGCTGGCCTCGGCCGAGGCGCGTCCCGGCGCCGACATCGTGGTCTCGCTCCGGGACCGCTCCCCGGCCCAGCACTGGCTGACCGACGCCCCGTCGGCGCCCCCCGGCTCGCCGTCGACAGCGGGAACTCCTGAGGCCCGCCAGGCGGAGGCCCCGGATCAGGGCGCCTAGAAGTGCCCTGAAGATCTTGAACTTGCGCCCGTCTTGCACCGGTTCATGGCGATTGACATTTACTGGCAATCCAGGGCGAGTCGGGCGGCCGGATCAAGATCTTCATCGGCCTTCTAGACCGGTCCCTCCGTCAGAACGGCCGGGCTCAGGGTGGCGGGGGTGGCGTGGCCGGAGAGGGCCAGGGTGAGGTCGAGTTCGGCCAGCACACTGCGGACGACGTGCTCGACGCCCGCCTGCCCGTCCAGCCCGAGTCCGTACACGTAGGGGCGGCCGAGCAGCACCGCGCGGGCGCCCAGGGCGAGCACCTTGGCGATGTCGTCGCCGGTGCGGATGCCGCTGTCGAACAGCACGTCGAGCCGGTCGCCGACCGCGTGTACGACCCCCGGCAGCGCGTCCGCCGCCGCGATGGAACCCGCGACCTGACGGCCGCCGTGGTTGGACACCACCACCCCGTCCATCCCGGCCTCCGCGGCCTCGCGGGCGTCGTCCGGGTGCAGGATGCCCTTCAGGACGATGGGGCCCGCCCAGTGCTCCCGCAGGAACGCGAGGTCCGGCCAGGTGTGCCCGGCGTCCCCGAACAGGCCGAGGAAACGCAGCACGGCCGCGTCCGGGTCCTCCTCCACCGGCTTGGCGAGCCCGGCCCGGAAGGCGGGGTCGGTGAAGTAGTTGGCGGTGCCCACCCCGTGCAGGAACGGCAGGTACGCCCGGTCCAGGTCGCGCGGGCGCCAGGACAGCAGCGGGGTGTCCAGCGTGACGACCAGCACCGAGAACCCGGCCGCCGCGGCGCGGCCCAGGAAGCTCCGGGTCACCTCACGGTCGCTGCCCCAGTACAGCTGGAACCACCGCTCGGCGTCCCCCATCGCCTCCGCGACCACCTCCAGCGGCGTGCTCGACGCCGACGACAGGATGTACGGCACCCCCTGCGCGGCGGCGGCCCGCGCGGCCCCGCACTCCGCGTCCGGGTGCATGATCGACAGCACGCCGACGGGGGCGAGGGCCAGCGGCGCGGGCAGCGTACGGCCCAGCACCGGAACGGAGAGATCCCGCTCCGCCACGTCCCGCAGCATGCGCGGCACGATCCGGCGCCGCTCCAGCGCGGCCCGGTTGGCCCGCTCGGTGCTCCCGTCCCCGGCGCTCCCCGCGACATACCCGACCGGGCCCGGTCCGAGCCGGTGCTCCGCCAGGTCCGCCAGCCGTGTCAGATCGGTGGGGAGCCGGGGCACCGTCCCGTTCATCCCGTTCAGATAGATCTCGTACTGGAAATCGGCCCACCGAGCGCCCACGCCGCCGCTCCCCTTCGGTTGTGAGGTGTCGTGCCCGGCTCAGTGTGCCTCAGAGTGTCGGGCCGGACAGCGGCTGCCTGGGTCGGGGTCGCCGTCCTGGAGACCGAGACGCTTCAACCGGGCCGTCAGCAGGCGTATTTCATGCTCCGCCTCGGCTCAGTGGCCCGCCTCGGCCGGCGTCGCCGCATGCCGGCCTGGTGGTGGCCCGCCGCGCTGGTCGGCGCGGTCACGGCGGTGACGGGAGCCGTACGGGTCCGGACGGTGGCCGCGTCCTTCGCGGAACCCGCGGAGGCGCTCGCCGGCCTCCACGGCAAGGACCTGGCCCGGCCGACCGGCTCAGCGGAAGGCGGCCACGTTGCGCGCCGCCCACTCGGCGTAGGAGCGGGGCACCCGGCCCAGGAGCCTCTCGACATCGGGGCTGACCCGCCGCAGGCCGGCCGACGGCGACCCGAGGATGCCGAGCGTGCTCTCCACGGCCCGCTCGGGCATGAACCGCGTCATCACCGCCTTCGCCTCCTCCCGCGTCTGCTCCACGAACCGCACCGGCTCACCCAGCGCCTCCCCGATCGCGGCCGTCTGCTCGCGGGGCGACACCGGGCCCGGTCCCGTCAGCTCGTAGACGTGCCCGGTGTGGGTGGGGTCCCGCAGCGTCACGGCGGCCACCTCCGCGATGTCGGCCGGGTCGACGGTCGGCAGCGCGACATCCCCGAACGGCGCCGTCACCGCCCGCTCCGCACGCACCGCGTCCGCCCACCGGAGCGTGTTGGTGTGGAAGCCGCCCGCCCGCAGCACGGTCCACCCGAGCCCCGAGGCCCGCACCGCGTCCTCCGGGCCGGACGGGTGGTCGCCCGTGCCTACCCCTTGCGAGGACAGCAGGACGATCCGCTGGACGCCACCGGCCCGGACGACCGCCAGCAGGCCGCTCAACGCGCCCTCGGCGGCCGCGAAGTCGCCGGAGGTGAGCAGGAACAGCGCCCGTGCCCCGTCGAGCGCGGGTGCGAGGCTCTTCGGGTCGGCCAGGTCGGCCCGGGGCTGCCGTACCTCCGCCGGGAGTTGACCGGAGCCGTGCCGGGACACCGCCGTCACCCGCTCGCCCGCGGTCAGGAGCGCCCGCACCAGGGGCTGTCCGACGTTCCCCGTAGCTCCGGTCACCACGATCATGCTGTTCTCCGTCCCGAGTCCGACTTGTCTCGTGCCCGGCGAAGTTACCGGCGCGGGGACAGCAGGTACCTAGAGGAAAGTGAGGCCGTTGTGGCGCAGATCACGCGGTGGCGAGAGCGGGCCCCTCCGTGATCGGTGGCACTTGCGTCTCCCTCGGCCGCCCTGATGGACGGTTCGCCCGTCCGCCCCACCCCGCGAAACCCACGCGAACGCGAGGAATCGTGAAGGTGTCACGGGCAGATCGTGAAGGCGGCCCCGAAGCGGGGGAGCGTGATGTTTCAGGCCGATTGCTCAGGCGGTGAGTTCCGGCCATCGGGGCGGTGCGTGCGTTCTGGATCCCCGGCGTTACGGGGCCGACCTGTTCGAATTCCGTGACTTCGCGCCACTGATTCAACACGCAAGGTTACTGAAAGTCATGGGTGGGATGTGTGTTCCGTCAGCGGACTCGGCAGAGTGGCGCTCGCCGTCGCGGCGCCCCACCGGGCACCGGCCGGCACACCCTCAGCTGATCGAGCGGAAGGATGCACACCATGCGGAACACCGCGCGCTGCGCCGCTGCCCTCGGCCTCACCGCCGCCGCCGTCTGCGGACCCCTGACCGGTTCCGCCATCGCGGCGCCCGCCTCCCTGTACGCGCCCTCGGCACTGGTCCTCACCACCGGCCACGGCGACAGCGCGACCACGGTCACCCCGGAACGCGCCGTCACCCTGAGCTGCGCGCCCACGGCCACCGGCACCCACCCCGCGGCAGCGGCCGCCTGCGCCGAACTGCGCGGGGTCAGGGGTGACTTCACCGCCCTGAAGACCCGCCCGGACGTCCAGTGCACCCGGCTGTACGACCCGGTGGTCGTCACCCTGCAGGGTGTCTGGCAGGGCCGACGGGTCGCCTACGAGCGCACGTTCGGCAACGCTTGCGCGAAGGACGCGCTGGACAGCAGCGTCTTCGCGTTCTGAGACCGGGATCGCACGGGCTTCTCCGTGCCGCGGGGCCGGTTCGCGAGTGGGGAGTGCGGCCCCTGGAGCGGAGCAGCCGGCGATCCCGTGCCGGGAGGGCGAGGCGGAGTGGGGCCGCCGCCTTCCGGACCCACAGCCGCTTCCCGGCCAGGCCCGTGGGGGGCCTTGCCGGGAAGCGGCACACCCTTCCCTGCGCGAGCCGCCTGCGCACCAGTTCGCGCAGCTGGCCGCCGGTGTCGGCGAGCAGTTCGGCAAGCGGGGGCTCCGCTCTGTGAGTTGAGCGGAGAGTGCGTCTTTCGTGACGTGGGGTGACCGAGGTGCCGGTGTGTCAGACGGGGTGCGCGGCGGACTGATTCCCCGCCCGGACAACGAAGTTGGCAATCGGGATTGAACGCGCCGGGCCGACCGCCCGTACCTGTAGCCAGCCGGCACCCCCCGACGAACTGCCCGACAGCGGCAGGCCCCCGCACCCAGGAGGTCGAGAAGTTGAGTCACAAGCGCATGCCCAAGAGGAAGGCCGCGATAGCGGTGGGCGGTGTCGCGGCGCTCGGAGCGGCGGCCCTGCTGCTGCCCAACGCCAACGCCTCCCAGGACAAGGACGCGGCCACGGCAGGCACCGCGAGGACCCTCAGGACCACCGACGCGACCGCGCTCGCCGACCGGCTGAAGCAGTCCCTGGGCGGTCAGTTCGCCGGTTCCTACTACGACAGCGCCAAGCGCCGGCTCGTCGTCAACGCGGTCGGTGACGGTGACGCCGTCGCACGTGCGAAGAGTTCGGGCGCCGTCGTACGGCAGGTGGAGAACAGCACCGCCGACCTCCAGTCCGCCGCGCGGACCCTGCGGACCAAGGCATCCATCCCCGGTACCGCCTGGGCCGTGGACCCGCGCACCAACAAGGTGATCGTCAGCGCCGACTCCACGGTGACCGGCGCCAAGTGGGACCGGCTGGAGTCCACCGTCGACGGCCTCGGCTCCGGCACGGCCACGCTGAAGAAGACCGGCGGCACCTTCAAGACCTTCGTCTCCGGCGGTGACGCGATCTTCTCCCAGGTGCCGGGCGGCAACGTCCGCTGCTCCCTGGGCTTCAACGTGACCGCCTCCGACGGCAGCCCCGCCTTCCTCACCGCCGGTCACTGCGGGGTCGCGGCCAAGCAGTGGTCGGACTCCGCGACCGGTCAGCCGGTCGCCACCGTCGACCAGGCCACCTTCCCCGGCGAGGGCGACTTCTCCCTCGTCAAGTACGACGACCCGGCGACAGCGGCGCCCAGCGAGGTCAACGCGGGCAACGGCCAGATCGTGGCGATCAAGCAGGCCGCCGAGGCCACCGTCGGCTCCACCGTCTTCCGCATGGGCTCCACCACCGGACTGCACGACGGGCAGGTCACCGGCCTCGACGCCACCGTCAACTTCCAGAGCGAGACCGACCCGAGCGGCGTCGACACCGTCACCGGCCTCATCCAGACCGACGTGTGCGCCGAACCCGGCGACAGCGGCGGCTCCCTGTTCACCCAGGAGGGCTCGGCGATCGGCCTGACCTCCGGAGGCAGCGGCGACTGCACCCGCGGCGGGGAGACCTTCTTCCAGCCGGTCACCACCGCCCTCGCGGCCACCGGCGCCACCCTCGGCGCGGGCGGCACGGGCGCGGGGGCAGGTGCCGGGGCCGACGACCAGGCGGGCGCTGACGACCAGGCCGGCGGCGGTGACGAGGCCGGGGCTGCCGACCAGGCGGGCGCCGGTGACGAGGCCGGGGCCGCCGACCAGGCCGGTGCCGGGGAACAGGCCGGTGCCGGCGCGGGCGCCGATGACCAGGCAGGGGCGGGCGCCGCCCAGGGGAAGGGTTCCAAGCACCACCGCCGCGACGGTCACCGCGGCGGGACCTCCTCCCTCACCGGCTCCAACTGACCCGCCCCGACTCCCCGCCCGACCGCACGAGGGTTCCGGGCGGGGACGGTCCGGTCCTTCGGCGGGAGGGCCGGACCATTTCCGTGCGGGGGCTCGACTGCTGCCCCGTTCCACGCCGGGCCTCAACTCCCTTTACCCGCCCGCGACCCACGCCGGCCGCCGCTGTCGCACGGCCCGGTCGACCGCTTCGGCAAACGCGCGTACACCCGCTCCCGCAGCGCCGCGCACGCCCGTGAGCGCGGAGCGCCCGGCCCCGAGGGCTCCCGCGCGTCGGACACACCTCGTCGTACGGGCTGCTGACGAGCCCGGTGTCCGGGAGCGCCCGGATACCCCCTCCCGGTACCGCTCGTGCCAGGTGCGGAAAAGCACCGGTACAACCGCCCGCGCGGCTTTCGGGCCGATCGCGAGGTAGGGGAAAACCGCGCGCGGTCGCTGCACAGGGGCTGCGCCGCGCGCTCGCACGCGCTGTAATGGCCAACGTGGCGAGTGAGGGTGCTGCGGTGCGCAGGACGGGAGCCGGGCGGGCCGAGCACGTCCTCGCCACACTCATGGCCGCACCCGCCTCCCCGGACCGGCTCCGCCGCGTCCTGGAACAGGCGCTCGTCCTCGCCGGCGCCTCGTTCGCCGGCGTCTACGCCCCCGGCGACGAGCCCGCCGTGCTCTGCCTGGCCGAGTCCGCCGGTCTGCCGGGCTCGCTGTACGGCCTGCGCGACGGCTACCGCGCCGACGGTGGCACACCGGTCGCCGAGGCCCACCGCACCGGCCGCCCCCGCTGGCTGGACCCCGGCGACGTGGCCGCCCGTGCCGAGGGCCGCCGTACCCCCGCACCGGACTTCTCCCTCGCCGCCCTGCCCCTCGCCGGGCCGGGCGGGGGGGCGCTGCTGGCGGTCGCGGAACGGGCCGAGGGGTTCGACGCGGGGGGAAGAGCCGTGCTGGAGCTGATCGCCCGTGCCGTCACCGTCCCCGAGTCCGGCCCGGCCGACGCCCATGAACCGGCCGCCGACGCCTTCAGCCTCGCCATCGACACCGGGCGGGTGGAGGTCGGCGACGAGATCCTGCGGCTCTTCGGCGTAGGGCGCGACGACTTCGACGGCGAGGTGGAGACGCTGCTCGGGCTCACGGTGCCCGAGGATCTGCCGGCGCTGATGTCGGTGGTGGAGCCCGACCACATGTCCCTGGACGAACGCGAGCTGGAGTTCCGCGTCCGGCAGCCCTCCGGGGTGCCGCGCTGGCTCCGGCTGCGCGGACGCCCGCTCCCCGCCGGGGAGGGCAGACCCGCCCGGCTCGTCGGTACCGTCGCGGACGCCACCAAGCTGCGCTCCGAGGTCACCGACGTGGCCCGCGTGCAGCGCCTCGCCGCCGACCTCGACACCGCGGGCACCGTCAAGGACGTGGGGCAGGCCGTCGTCGACGCCCTGCGCAAACCCCTGCGCGCCGACCGTATCGCCCTGGCCGAGCTGGAGAACGATCGGCTCGTCGTCACCGTCCTCGACCCGCCCGAGCCCGAGGCGTGGCCCGAACTCTGGCGGGCCGAATGGCGCGGCGAGTGGCCCGACGCGCCGGTACGCGCCATGCCCGCCCTCGCCGCCGCGCTGCGCGACGGCCGTGCCCATGTCTGGCCCGCCGGCTCCGCCCTGGAGCCCGGCCTCGCCGGGGTGGGACCCGGCGGCCTCGCCGTGCTGCCCCTTCCCGCGGGCGGCCGGATGGCCGGGGCCTGCCTGATCGGCTGGGACCGCCCGCACGCGTTCGCCCCCGACGAACGCGCCCTGCTCACCGCCTGCGCCGCCCTCGCCGGCCAGGCCCTGCGCCGCGCCCACGCCTTCGACGCCGAGCACGAACTCGTCGGCATGCTCCAGCGCACCCTGCTGCCGCGCCGCCTGCCCCGGCTGCCCGGCGCCAAGGCCGTCGCCCGCTATCTGCCCGCCACCGAGGGGCTGGAAGTGGGCGGCGACTGGTACGACGTGATCCCGCTCGCCGACAACCACGTGGCCTTCGTCATCGGCGACGTCCAGGGCCACAACGCGGGCGCCGCCACCCTCATGGGCCAGATGCGTACCGCCCTGCGCGCCTACGCCGCCGAGGGCCACCCGCCCGACGTGGTCGCCGCGCACGCCAACCGGCTGCTGCTGGACATGGAGAGCGACCTCTTCGCCACCTGCGTCTACGTGGACATCGACATGGAGCAGGGCACCGCGCTGTGCGTACGCGCCGGGCATCCGCAGCCGGTGCTGCGCCACCCGGACGGCAGTACGGAGATCGTGCGGGCGGAGGGCGGACCGCCCCTCGGGGTGCTCACCCGTGCGGAGTATCCGATGACCCCGCTGAGACTGAAGCCCGGCACGGTCCTCGCGCTCACCACCGACGGCCTGGTGGAATCCGCCGACATCGACCTCGACACCGGCATGGACCGGCTCGCCCGCGACCTCGCCGGCGTGGACCCGGCCCAGCTCGGCCGGGCCGCCGACGCCCTGCTCGCCGGCGCCCACCGGGACGACGACGTGGCACTGCTGCTGGTGCGCTACGACGGCATGGCCGTACGCCCGCGGCGCGAGAGCTGGAGCGTGTGGCGGGTCCCGGAGGCGGTCCGGCACGCCCGCCGCTTCGTCCGGCGCACCCTGCGTGTCTGGGAGCTGCCGGGGGACGCCGCCGACACCGCCCTGCTGGTCGTGTCCGAGCTGGTCACCAACGCCCTGGTGCACACCGAGGGACAGGTACGGCTGGATCTGAGCCTGGTAGGCGACCGGCTGCGCATCGCGGTGACCGACTCCTCGCCGCGCGGACCCCTCAAGCCGACCAGCGTCGGCTGGGAGGCCACCGGCGGCCGGGGCATCCTGCTGGTCGAGGCGGTCTCGCGCGCCTGGGGCACCGTTCCGGTCAGCGGCGGCAAACAGGTCTGGGCGGAGCTGGTGACGGACGAGGCGTGAGGGACGGGTGGGGGATGAGCAACCGTGACGAGGCGGGCGACGACGCCCGGAGGCGGACCCCGGCGGACGGCGCAGACGGTGGTCCCGAGTGGCGGGTTCGCCCCGCGTGCCTAGGGTCGGTTGGTGTGGCACACACCTTCGAAGAACTGGTCCAGAAGCAGCGCGCGGCCGCCGCGGCACACGCCATGGTCGACGAGCTGCGGGACACCTACGGGCCCCCGGCCGAGCGGGCGATGACCGGCGCCCAGTCCGGGACGTACGAGACCGCCCTGCGCGCCTGGCGCGATCTGGCCCGCGATGTGCAGACCGCCCTCAGCGACTACGCCCGCGAGACC
>NZ_JBHXLV010000251.1:0-8844 GCF_042721685.1 Streptomyces sp. NPDC058459
GGCCGGCACTTCGGTGCCCGCCGCGCCGCTGCCGCACGCCCGGCCGAGCCCCGTTGCCGCGCCGCTCAGGGAACCCCTCCGGGACAACCCCCAGGCCGGGCGGACCCCCACTCCACCTTCAGGAGGTCCGGTGAACCCCACCCCTACAACCTGAGGCGGACCCGGTTTCGGGACCTCCGGCCGATCCCCGGCGGCCCGCCCGCTCCTAGCGTGGAGTCATGACCGCACCCGTCTGCACCAGCGCCTCGGCCGCCGCCGCCGCACCTGCGCGGCAGACTCTCCCCCACCCCCGGCTCGCACCGGCCGGCACGTGGCTGTACCCCTCCTTCGCCTCCTACGTCCACGCCCGCCACCCCGCCCTGCTGCGCGCCGCCCGCTCGCTGACCGCCAACACGAGCGACGCCGAGGATCTGCTGCAGACCGCGCTGGCCAAGACGTACGTCGCCTGGGAGCGCATCGAGGACCACCGGGCGCTGGACGGCTATGTGCGCCGGGCCCTGCTCAACACCCGTACCTCGCAGTGGCGCAGACGCAGGGTGGAGGAGTACGTCTGCGACGAGCTGCCGGAGCCCGAACCGCGTTCCGGCGCCGACGACCCGGCCGAACGGCAGGCGCTGCGTGACGCGATGTGGCGGGCGGTGCTGCGGCTGCCCGCACGCCAGCGGGCCATGGTCGTCCTGCGCTACTACGAGGACCTCAGCGAGGCCCGGACCGCCGAGCTGCTCGGTGTCTCCGTCGGCACCGTGAAGTCCGCCGTCTCCCGCGCCCTCGGAAAGCTCCGCGAGGACTCCGAGCTGGGCCTCGCCCGCTAGGAGGCCGCGGGCCCAGTTTCCGTCCCGCTAGTGACATACCGCGCGGTATGTGCGCAGAATCAGCGCGACTCTACTTCCGTCCAGGCAACGCTGCCGGGGAGGACGCCCGCCGTGCTGAGCACCATGCAGGACGTACCGCTGCTGATCTCGAGGATTCTGGCCCACGGCTCGACCGTGCACGGAACATCGCGGATCACCACCTGGACCGGCGACGCCGAGCCGCACCGGCGGACCTTCGCCGAGATCGGCACCCGCTCCGCCCAGCTCGCGCACGCCCTTGAGGACGACCTCGGGGTGCGGGACGACGACCGCGTGGCCACCCTCATGTGGAACAACGCCGAGCACGTGGAGGCGTACTTCGCCATCCCGTCCATGGGCGCCGTGCTGCACACCCTCAACCTGCGGCTGCCCGCCGAGCAGCTGGCGTGGATCGTCGACCACGCCGCCGACCGCGTGATCATCGTCAACGGCTCGCTGATCCCGCTCCTCGCACCGCTGCTGTCCCAGCTGCCCACCGTCGAGCACATCGTGGTGGCCGGCCCCGGCGACCGCGCCCCGCTCGCGACCGGCACCGCGCGGGTGCACGAGTACGAGGAACTGCTCGCCGGCCACCCGGAGACGTACGACTGGCCCGAGCTGGACGAACGCCGGGCCGCCGCCATGTGCTACACCTCCGGCACCACCGGCGACCCCAAGGGCGTGGTGTACAGCCACCGCTCGGTCTATCTGCACTCGATGCAGGTCAACATGACCCAGTCGATGGGCCTGACCGACCAGGACCTCTCGCTGGTGGTCGTCCCGCAGTTCCACGTCAACGCCTGGGGCCTGCCGCACGCCGCGTTCATGACCGGCGTCAACATGCTGATGCCGGACCGGTTCCTCCAGCCCGTGCCGCTCGCCGACATGATCGCGACCGAGCGTCCGACCTACGCGGCCGCCGTCCCCACCATCTGGCAGGGCCTGCTCGCCGAACTCGGCGCCTATCCCCGCGACGTCTCCTCCCTCGTCCAGGTCACCATCGGCGGCGCGGCCTGCCCGCCCTCCCTGATGGCGGCGTTCGACGCGCTCGGCATGCGGGTCTGCCACGCCTGGGGCATGACCGAGACCTCCCCGCTCGGGACGGTCGCCCGGCCGCCCGCCCACGCGATCGACACCGAGGAGGAGTTCGCCTACCGGCTCACCCAGGGCCGCTTCCCCACCTCCGTCGAGGCCCGTCTCACCGGCCCCGGCGGCGAACGCCTGCCCTGGGACGGCGAGTCGGCGGGTGAGCTGGAGGTGCGCGGCCCCTGGATCGCGGGCGCCTACTACAACGGCCCCGACGGCGAACCCCTGCGCCCCGACGACAAGTTCAGCGCGGACGGCTGGCTGAAGACCGGTGACGTCGGCACCATCTCCCCCGACGGCTTCCTCACCCTCACCGACCGCGCCAAGGACGTCATCAAGTCCGGCGGCGAGTGGATCTCCTCGGTCGTGCTGGAGAACGCCCTGATGGCCCACCCGGACGTCGCCGAGGCCGCCGTGGTCGCCGTACCGGACGAGAAGTGGGACGAACGCCCGCTCGCCACCGTCGTGTTGAAGGAGGGCACCGAGGTCGGCTTCGAGGCGCTGCGCGTCTTCCTCGCCGAGGAGTGCGGGATCGCCCGCTGGCAGCTGCCCGAGCGCTGGACGATCGTCGAGACGGTCCCGAAGACCAGCGTCGGCAAGTTCGACAAGAAGGTGCTGCGCAGGCGGTACGCGGACGGCGAGCTGGACGTCACGCAGCTCTGACCGAGCGGGCCGGGGTACGCGAAGTACCCCGGCTCCTCGCTCAGTTGGTGCCGATCCTGGCCAGCAGGTCCACGATCCGGCCCTGTACCTCGTCGCTGGTGGAGCGCTCCGCGAGGAACAGCACCGTCTCACCCGACGCCAGCTTCGGCAGGTCCGCCGGCTCGACCGCCGCCGTGTAGACGACCAGCGGGGTCCGGTCGAGCTGCCCGTTGGCGCGCAGCCAGTCCACGATCCCGGCCTGACGCTGCCTGGTCTGCATCAGGTCCATCACCACGAGGTTCGGCCGGAACTGCCCGGCCAGCGTCACCGCGTCGGCGTCGCTCGCGGCCCGCGCCACCTGCATCCCGCGCCGCTCCAGCGTGGCGGTGAGCGCCAGCGCGATCTCCGCGTGCTCCTCGATCAGCAGCACCCGGGGCGGATGCTGCTCGCTGTCACGCGGGGCCAGCGCCTTCAGCAGCACGGCCGGATCGGCGCCGTACGCCGCCTCCCGGCTCGCCTGGCCGAGGCCCGCCGTCACCAGTACCGGCACCTCGGCGGCGACGGCAGCCTGGCGCAGCGACTGGAGCGCGGTCCGGGTGATCGGGCCGGTCAGCGGGTCCACGAACAGCGCGGCGGGGAACGCCGCGATCTGCGCGTCCACCTCCTCGCGCGAGTGCACGATCACCGGCCGGTAGCCACGGGTGCTCAGCGCCTCCGAGGTCGTCACGTCCGGGGCGGGCCACACCAGCAGCCGGCGCGGGTTGTCCAGCGGCTCCGGGGGCAGCTCGTCGTCCATCGGCTGCGGACGCGGGGTGTCCGCGACCTCCACGGCACCGCCCGGCCCGTCCAGCGGCTCGGGCCCCTCGGCCGCGTTCGCGTCGGGTGCCCCTATGGCGTACGACCGTCCGACCCCCTCGGTGCCCGGCACGCGGCGCGCCTGCGCGGGCGTCGGGGTGGCCTCGGGGTGCGGACGCGCGCCCGGCTCGGGCTGCGCCTCCGGACGCGGGGGCGGGGTGCCCAGCTTGCGACGCCGCCCGCTGCCGTTGGTCGCGTGCGGCGGCGGGGTCGCGGTCGGCTGCCGCACCTGCGCGGCCTGCCGGACGAACGGCACGCCCTGCCCCAGCGTGCGCACGCTGATCGCGCGCCCCTGCGTGGAGTCGGGGTCGCCCCCTCCGGGTGCCTCGGCGGGCAACGGCTGCGCGGCCCTCGGCGGCGTGAACTGCGGCGGCAACGAGGCGCCGGGCAGGCCCGCGCCCGCCGTGTCGTCGTCCTCGTCGTCGGGCCCCGGCTGCGGAACCGGCGCCATCGCCGCCGGCGCGGGCGCCGCGGCGGGCGCCGCCGGTACGGGCACGGCCTCGGCGGGCAGCGGCTGCGCCGGTACGGCCGCCTCGGGCGCGGTCGCCTGCGCCGGTACGGGGAGAGGCTGGGCCGGAGCGGACGCGGGTGCGGCGGCCTGCGCCGGAATCCCCGCCTCCTGCTGCTGCCCCGGCTGGGCCACGGCCCGGCGGCGCCTCCCGGTGGGCGCGGTGGTGGGATGCGGCTGCGGAGGCGTGTGGTCCTCGGACTGGTCCACGGGCACGGCGTCATGCCGCCCGTCATCGGCGGGCCCGCCCCCGGCGGGTACCTGCGGAAGGGCGGGGCGGACCGTGGCCTGGGGGACTGGCGCGGGGGCCTGAGCGGCGGCGGGGGCCATGTCCGGGGCGGTACCGGTGCCGGGGGCGGGAACGGGACCCGGCACCGGAAGGGGACCTGGCGTCGGGGCGGGACCCGGCACCGGAGCGGGGCCCTGCGCGGGGACGGGAAGGGCAGGCCGCGCCGGAACCGGCACCGGACCAACGCCCGGAGCGTTACCCAGCGTCCCCGGAGCCGCACCCTGCGCCGGAACCGGCACCGGGCCGGCACCCGGAGCGGACCCGCCATCCGGAGCGGTGTTCACGGCCATCCCCGGCGCAGCCCCCGTACCGGCGGCCGTACCCGCGCCGGGCAGCTGAGCCCCCGGCGGCGGCCCGACCCGCACGGCCGGCGCCTCGGACTCCGGGGTCCGGTCCGCCTCGGCCGGCGGCAGGGCGAAGACCGTACGCGTGCCGGCGTCCTGCGCGGCGGCCCGTTCGGCGGCGGCGGCCAGCGCACGGCGGCGCCGGCCGGTCGGCTGGGAGTCCTCGGACGGCGTGCCCTCCGCACCCGGAGCTGAGCCCCCGGCGGCGGGGAGCGCGGGCGGCAGGGCGGCCTGCTCGCCGGAGTCCTGACGGGCGCGCTGCCCGGCGGGCACCGGTACGCCCTGCGGCGGCACCGCGCCACCAAGTCCCGTGTTCGAAGCTGCCGTTCCGGCGGCATGCTCGGCCGCCGTCATCACGGCACCCTCGGCGGCCACCCCGTCACCGGGGGCGGCGGCGATCTCGGCGGGGCGTCCGCGCCGCCGCCCGGTGCCGCTGGAGGCCGCCTCCGCGCTCTCGATCGCGGCCGGACCCGGCTCCTCGACAGCGGGGGCGCCCCGCCTGCGCCGGCGCCCGGTGGGCGCGGCGGCGTTCGTCGCGTCGTCCGCGCCCGCGACCTCGCTCTCCAGGAACGCGTCGGTCGACGCCCGTCGCGCCCGCCGCCGACCGGCACCCTGCTCGCCCACGAGGGCGACCTCGGCGCCGGTGGACACGGCCTCGCGCGGGTCCGGTACGCGTGCGGCGACCGTGCCGGCGCCACCGCCCAGCGGCACTTCGAGGACATAGGCACGCCCGCTCATGCCCGGCACCTCGTGTGTCTGGAGCACACCTCCGTGCGCCCGGACGATGCCCCGCACGATCGGCTCGTGCACCGGGTCGCCCCCGGCGAACGGCCCGCGCACCTCGATCCGCGCGACCTCGCCGCGCTGGGCGGCCGCGACCACGACGGTGTTGTCCAGGTAACCGGCCGCCGACACGGGCGCGTTACCGGTGGCGTCCACGCCCGCGACGTCCGCCACGAGGTGGGCGAGCGCGGTGGCGAGCCGCTGCGGGTCGACCTCGGCCTCGATGGGCGGCGCGTGCACGGCGAACTGCACGCGGCCCGGCCCGATCAGTTCCACGGCCCCGTCGACACCGGCCGCGACGACCGCGTCCAGCATCACCTTGGTGCGGGCGACGTCCTCCGCGCCGGCGTCGAGGCGCTGGAAGCCGAGGACGTTGTCGATGAGGGCGGTGATCCGGGCGTACCCGGCCGACAGGTGGTGCAGCACCTGGTTGGCCTCGGGCCACAGCTGGCCCGCGTCGTCGGCGGCGAGGGCGGCGAGTTCACGGCGCAGCTCGTCCAGCGGGCCGCGCAGGGAGGAGGCGAGGAGGCTGAGAAGCTGTTCGTGGCGGCCGGAGAGAGCCTCGTACCGGTCCTTCTCGCGCTCGCCCAGGGCGGCGTACCGCTCCTCGCCCGCGGCCAGTTCCTCCGAGAGCTTCTCGCGCAGCTCGGCCAGTTCGGCGGCACCGCGCCCGGTCAGCTCCTCCCGCTCGCCCGCGTGCTTCTGGCGCAGCGCGGTCAGGTCGGCGGCGTGCTCCTCGGCGAGCCGCTCCAGCTCCTCCGCGTGCGCCTTCTCCAGCGCCTCCTTCTCCTCCGCGAGCGCCTGGTACGGGCGCCGGTCGGTGAAGGTCATGACGGCGCCGACGAGCTGGTCGCCGTCGCGCACCGGGGCGGTGGTCAGATCGACTGACACCTCGGCGCCGCTCTTGGCCCACAGCACCTGCCCGCGCACCCGGTGCTTGCGCCCGGAGCGCAGGGTGTCGGCGAGCGGCGACTCGTCGTACGGGAAGGGGGAGCCGTCGGCGCGGGAGTGCAGTACGAGGGTGTGCAGTTCGCGGCCGCCCAGCTCACCGGCGCGGTAGCCGAGGATCTGCGCGGCGGCGGGATTGACCAGCACGATCCGGCCGTCGGTGTCCGTGCCGACGACGCCCTCGGAGGCCGCGCGCAGGATCATCTCGGTCTGCCGCTGCGAACGGGCGAGTTCGGCCTCGGTGTCGACGGTGCCGGACAGATCCCGCACCACGAGCATCAGCAGCTCGTCACCCGTGTAGGCCGAACCGTCGTACGCCTGCTGGGGGTTCTCCAGGTTCGCGCTGGTGACCTCGACCGGGAACTCGGTCCGGTCGGTGCGCCGCGCGACCATCCGCGTCGGCTTGGTCCGGCCGTGCGGGTCCATGTGGTCGGGGCGGCGCATCGAGCCGGGGATGAGCTTGGAGTCGAACTGCGGCAGCAGATCGAGCAGGCCACGCCCCACGAGCGCCGTACCGGGTGCCTCGAACGCCTCCAGGGCGATGGTGTTGGCGTTGACGACCGTGCCGTTGGCGTTGACCAGGAGCAACGCGTCGGGCAGGGCGTCGAGTATGGCTGCGAGGCGAGCAGCGCCTCGGGATGGCCTGCTGCTCACGAGACGCTTCCTCCCTGTCACCGCACCTTGCCGACCGCTCGGGCCATCTTGCCAATCCGCCCGCTGGGTGTCACGCGAGGGAGTCTAAAGGCTCCGCTCCCGCGCACGCCGCCGGATGGGAGGGAGGTACCACGACGAAGTGACGCCGAACATATGCCCGCATCCCACCACGGGTCGCTGTCCACAGCCCACGGCTCGCCGCTGACATGGCACTCCTCGGCGCTCGTCGGCACCCTTTGGCACTCCGCCCACTTCCTGAGACTCCCTGGGACCAGCGCGGGACCTCCGGGGGATTTCGGGGATTTCTACGCCCCCACCCCCGGCAGGAAGGGTACGAGCCGGTCCCAGCGGGCGATCTCGCACCCGTTGCGGCGGCTGAAGTCGGCCTTCACCGGGCGGCCGGCCCAGTACCCGGTGACGTGAGCGGTGGCGGGACCGCCGTCGATCATGGTGCAGAGGCTGTCCGGGCGGACGGGGGCGAAGGTGTCCTGCCCCCAGCGGGTGTTCTCGTCCAGGACGCGACAGGCTGCGTCGGGGTCGGGGTGATCACCGGCAGCGGGATGACAGAACAACTGCCGCACACCGTCCCGACCTGGTCCTGCGCCCCGTACGACGAGGGTGAGGCGGTCGCCGCCGCGGTCGTCGGGGAGTGGGGGTGGGGGGAGGGCGGGGGTCGCGCGGTCCGGGGCCGCGGTGTGGGTTCCATCGGTCGGGGGTGCGGCGCGGCTTGCGTGGTCCGGGGCCGAGGCGGGGTCCGTGTGGGCTGGGGTTGCGGCGGGGTTCGGGCGGACCGGAGCGGTGGCCGGGGCCGCGTGAGTCACAGCTGCGGCACTGGTCCCGCGAGCCGGGGCCGCGTGGGCCGCCGGGACCGCGAGGGCTGCGGGCGTCGTGGGAGTCCCGTAGGCCGGGGCGCCGGCGGGAGCCGCGTGGACCGGGGCGGTGGTGAGGCCGCCGAGGAGGGAGACGGCAAGGACGGCGAGGGACGCGGGGCCGCGCCGAGGGGGAGCACTCATACCCACCCCAACGCGCGCCCCGGCCGGATGTTGCGCCCCACCTGCGGGACCACCTCCGCGGGCGGCTCGCGCCTCGCCGGGGGAAGCCCTTTGCCCTGTGGGCATCCCGCCTAGTACCGTGGGGACCGATTGGTGACACCGCGCTTGCCTGTGTCATCATCTGCACGCACCGATCGCGCGCTCGCGTGAATGGTTGTGCTGGAGGCGTCGCCTAGTCCGGTCTATGGCGCCGCACTGCTAATGCGGTTTGGGTCTTAAAGCCCATCGAGGGTTCAAATCCCTCCGCCTCCGCCCCTGATCCAAAGCCCCGGTCCACCTGGACCGGGGCTTCGGTGTTGTCCGGGGGTGTCCCGGCCTCCGGCCCCCTGCGTTCGATCCAGGTTTCGACGTTTCCGCAGCTCAGGCCGGGTGCGGGGAACGGATTTCACATGGCGGCGGCAGTCATGTAATGTTCTTCCTGTCGCCGGGGCAGGCCGAAAGGCCAGCGAAACGGAGACAAAAATAAAACAACAAGCACTCGTAGCTTAACGGATAGAGCATCTGACTACGGATCAGAAGGTTGCAGGTTCGAATCCTGCCGAGTGCACACAAGTGAGAGGCCCCGGAGAGATCCGGGGCCCTCTTGCGTTTCCGCTCGGACAGCGGCCTATGACGGCAACCGCTTCGGCGATGCGGTACCTGTGTCCTCGAAGCGTTGATCAGCGGCGCGCGGGCAGCGATGCTGTTCAAAGTTCCGTTACTGGATCAAGGCGGCCCGCCTACGGCCGGCCGCGCGCGCTGGCGGCCACGGGGCGCCGCCGCCCCCTGTCTCCACCACCCCGCCGGCGGGGCCCCCCCGCCCACCGCGCCGGAGGGCTGGGGGGGGCACGCGGAGGCCCGGGGGGCCCAGGCG
>NZ_JBHXLV010000252.1:0-8678 GCF_042721685.1 Streptomyces sp. NPDC058459
GGGTGGGGCTCAGTGGCCGTAGCCGTGGCCGTGGCCGCCATGGTGGACTTCCCGCACCGGCGCCGGCTGGCCGACGTTGGCGCAGGTGTTGCCGAAGGCCGGGTTCAGCAGACCGACCACGTCGATGGTGTTGCCGCACAGGTTGACCGGGATGTTGACGGGGACCTGGACCACGTTGCCGGAGCCCACGCCGGGCGAGCCGACGGCCGCACCCCCGGCGTTCGCGTCGGCCAGCGCCAGACCGGCGCCACCGACCATCACGGCACCGGTGCCGAGAGCCACGACGGCTGCCTTCGCAATGCGAGACATCACGTTCTCCTTATGTCGCTTCATGTCGCTCGGGGGAGTGGAGCGGCAGAGATCGCCGCCGCACTTCCCGTACAACGGCACGCGAGGGAGGGGGTCACGGGGGGAAGGTGGCGGATCACCCTTTTACCAGGGATGAATCTATGGTCGGGCGATTTAGGCGGTTATGTTCCTGAGGGGTCGATCAGCCGGGAAAGGACTCCGGGCCGAGCGGCCCCAGCCGACGAAGGCGGCGAGGGCGCAGGCGGGCCAGGTCGAGCATCCCGGGCGCCACCGCCCTGCGCACCCCCCCCGCCCGCACGACGCGCGACAGACCATCACCGGCGCCCCTTGGCATCGGCGCCGCCGCCGCCGTCCCCGACCCCTTCGCCGTCCTGTGGCCTGTCCTGGGACGACGCCCTGGCCTGCCAGGACAGGCGCGGAGCTGCGTAAACGCAGCTCCGCGGACGCTCGCTGGGGTGCCCGGGGGGAGCGGGCGTCGTGTCCGCCGCTTCGGGCGTCCTGGCCGGCGCGCCGCTCGCCCCACTGGTCATCAGAACGGCGGGTGGGTTCCCGCTCTCACTTCAGTCGCCCGGACGGCAGGGCCGGGCCGGAGGCTCCTGGCGTCAAGCGCCGCTGGGCGTGGCCCGTGCCGGGTCAGGCCGGAAGCTTGGCCGCGAGGAGGGTGACGGGGGTGATCACGGGCGGGGCGGCGAGGAGTTCCTCGGCGTGGGCCTGGATGGCCTCGGGCACCTTGCCGTCCAGGTGGGCCTGGCGGGCTTCCTCCGTGTCGAAGGTGTCGAAGATGCGGAACGATGACTGCGACACGCGGACCGCGTACCAGGTGAGCGTGCCGGGCTCGTCGTCGACGACTGCCTTCGCGCCGGCGAGGAACCGGGCGAGGTCCTCTTCCTTACCCGGCCGTGCTTCGAACTCGGCGAGGATCGCGTACGAGGGCATGAGGGCTCCTTGAGTGGGTTGAGTGGGTTGAGTGGGTACGGACCGCCGCACCGGCGGGGATCAGGTGCTGGGCGGGTAGTGAGGCGGGGGCCGGGGTGGCCGGTCCCCCTGGGGCGAGCCGGTGTCCGGACGGGTGCCGTCAGCGGGCGGTGGTGGTGGCGGCGCGCTCGATGATGCGGGTGACGGCGCCGGGGTGGGAGACGGTGACGGAGTGGGAGGCGTCGATCTCGGTGCTGTGTGAGTGGGCGCGCTCGGCCATGAAGCGCTGGGCGGCGGCCGGGATGTTCTTGTCCTGACGGGTGATCAGGTCCCAGGAGGGGATGGCCTTCCAGGCGGTGGCGGTGGCGGTCTCGTCCAGGGCGTCGGCGGCGATGGGGCGCTGGGTGGCGGCCATGCGGGCGGCTTCCCTGGCGGAGACGTCGGCGGCGAACTGGGCGCGGAACTTGCCGGGCTGGATGTAGAGGTCGGTCCCGGTGGTGCCGTCGGCCTTCGGGAAGGGGACCTTGTTCAGGGTGGGGCCGAGGGTGCTGCCGGGGAACTTGCCCGACAACTCGCCCGCGCTCTCGCCCTTGTCCGGGGAGAACGCCGCGATGTAGACGAGGGCCTTGACGTGGTGGTTGTGGGCGGCGGCCTCGCTGATGACCGAACCGCCGTAGGAGTGGCCGGCCAGGACGACGGGGCCCTTGACGCTGTGCAGCACGCTGGCGAGGTAGGCGGCGTCGCTGTGCAGGCCGCGCAGGGGGTTGGCCGGGGCGATCACCTGGTAGCCGTCGCGTTCGAGGCGGTCGATGACTCCGTTCCAGCTCGCCGACTCCGCGAAGGCGCCGTGCACCAGGACGACGGTGGGCTTCGGCCTGGCGTCCGAGTGGGAAGGGGAGCCCGAGTTCGCGGCGGCGAGCCCGGTCGCGCCCAGGACCGTAGCGGCCCCGACGGCGGCGGAGAGAAGCAGCGGACGGCGGCGCATGATCGGCTTGCCCATGATCAATCCTCATCACATCTCGGTGTCCGCCGGACCAGGTCGGCCCGACACCCAGAAACCTAGCCCACCATTCCCTCGCGCACAAGTTAATCGGCTGTGGTGAAATGGCGATGCAGACAAAACCCCTCGTGTCACCACACCCCTGGCCGGCCGCTCAGGCCCGGCACCGACACCCGGAAGGAAGGCGCACCGCCATGACACCCCGCACCACCGGACCGGACGAAGCCCGGCCCGCCGACAGTCCCCAGGACGGCAGCCCCCAGGACGACAGCCTGGCGGGTGACGAGCCCTCGCTGAACCTGGAGGACCAGTTCTGCTTCACGCTCTACAGCGCGTCCCGCGCCGTCACCGCCACCTACCGACCTCTCCTTGAGCGCCTCAACCTCACCTATCCCCAGTACCTCGTCATGCTCGTCCTGTGGCAGCACGGCACCACCACCGTCAAAGAACTGGTCCACACCCTCCACCTCGACTACGGCACCCTCACCCCCCTCCTCAAACGCCTGGAGACGGCCGGCCTCCTCACCCGCCACCGCCGCCCCGAGGACGAACGCGTCGTCGACATCACCCCCACCGAGGACGGTCTCGACCTGCGCCGTCACGCACTCGCCGTACCCCCGGCCCTGGGTGCCGCCTTCAACCTCAGCGGCCAGGACATCCAGACCGCCAACGCCATCCTCACGGAACTCATCCACAACCTCACCCGCCCCTGACGAGAACCGGAGCCTCGTTCACGCTCTCGCTCGTGAGGGTGCCTCACCGTTGGTCGTTCGGAGGGTCCTGCGGTGCCAGGGCGGCGATCTGCTCGGGTGTGTAGCCGATCTCCGCCAGGACCTCCGCGGTGTCCTCGCCCAGTACCGGGCAGTGCCGGCGGATGCCGGTCGGCGCTTCGGAGAAGCGGACGGGTGGGGAGATCACCCGGTAGGGGCCTTCGTGCGGGTGCTCCTCGACGGTGAGATTGTGCCCGGAGGTCCAGTAGGGGTGCTCTCCCACGTGGTCCAGGTTCATGACGGGCGAGAAGGGGATGCTGTGCTCGCTGCAGAACGCGTCCCACTCGGCGGTGGTGAAGGCGGGGGTGTAGCGTCCGATGGCCTCGTACAGTTCGGGCAGCCGCTCCTGGAAGACCTCGGGGGCGAAGCGCTCCTTCATCTCGGGATGGCCGACGAAGTCGAAGAAGTCGGCGGCGTTGCGCGGGGTATAGGGAACGACGCAGGCGTAACCGTCCTTGGTGGGGAAGGCCGTGTGTCCGGGCTCCAGTGAGCGGGGGAAGCCCACCGGCCCGTCCGGCGGCTCGAAGACACGGCCGCCGATGTGCTCCACCAGCGTGAAGGCGAACATCGTGTCGGCCATGGGTACCTCCACGTGCTGTCCGCGCCCGGTTCGCAGCCGTCCGATGTAGGCGGCCAGCACGGCGTAGGCGATGGTCAGACCGCACACCTTGTCCGCCATGACGGTGGGGACGTAGCTGGGCTCGCCGGTGGTGCGCTGCATCAGGTCGACCATGCCGGACGCCGCCTGGATGACCTCGTCGTACGCGGCGTAGTCGGCGGCGGACGAGTCGGAGCGGAAGCCCTGGGCGTTGCAGTAGACCAGGCGGGGGTTGGCTGCGGCGAGATCCTCGTAGGTGAGGCCGAGCTTGCGCAGGGCGCGCGGCCGCATGTTGGTGACGAGGATGTCGGCGGTGCCGATCAGCTCCAGCGCCGCTGACCTGCCCTGCTCGCTCTTGAGGTCGAGGACGACGCTGCGCTTGTTGCGGTTGATGTTGAGGGCCAGCGCGCCGATGCCGTCAGCGCCGCGCTTGTGCACCCGGCGCATGACATCGCCCTGCGGAGGCTCGATCTTGACGACGTCGGCGCCCAGGTCGCCGAGGATCTGGCAGGCGTAGGGGCCCATGATGACGCTGGCGAGGTCGATGACGCGTACGCCTTGCAGGACGGGCGGTCCCTCGGCCGGCCGGCTGGTGGGGGTCACGGCGCTCTCCTTGCTGGTCGCGGTGATGTACGGGACGTGCTCCAGCGGTGCCGTGCTGGGTACGGGCTCAGAGGAAGGCGCTGATACCGGTGACAGCCCGCCCGACGATCAGCGAGTTCATGTCGCGGGTGCCTTCGTAGGAGTAGAGGGCCTCGGCGTCGGCGAAGAAGCGGGCCACGTCGTACTCGAGAAGGATGCCGTTGCCGCCGAACAGTTCGCGGGCCCAGGCGACGGTCTCGCGCATGCGGCTGGTGCAGAACATCTTGGCCAGCGCCGCCTGCGCCTCACTGAGACGGTCCTCGGCCTGGAGCCCGGCCATGCGCACCAGCATCCCCTGGCAGGCGGTGATGTTGCCGAGCATGCGGGACAGCAGATCCTGCATGAGCTGGAAACTGCCGATCGGCTTGCCGAACTGCTCGCGCTGAACCGCGTACGCACGGGCCGCCTCGTAGGCGCCGATGGCGCAGCCGGTCGCGCTCCACGCCACACCGCCCCGTGTCGCCTTAAGCACTCGGGCGGTGTCACGGAAGGAGTTGGCGTGCTGGAGATGGCTCTCCTCCGGCACGCGGACGTCGGTCAGGACGATGTGCGCGTTCTGCACCCCGCGCAACGCGATCTTGCCCTCCAGTTTCCGCGGCGAGAAACCGGGAGTGCCCTTCTCCACGACGAAGCCCTTGACCTGCCCGTCGGCCTCGTCGCGGGCCCAGATGATCACCAGGTCGGCGAAAGTGGCGTTGCCGATCCACTTCTTCTCGCCGTTGAGGACCCAGCCGTCGCCCTCGCGGCGGGCGGTCGTGGTCAGGCCGCCCGCGGTGCCGGAACCGACCAGGGGCTCGGTCAGCCCGAAAGCCCCGATCTTCTCCCAGCGCACCATGGACGGCAGCCATCTCTCCTTCTGCTCGTCCGATCCGCACTCACGGATGGAGCCCATGCCCAGGCCGCCGTGCACACCGACGAACGTGGCGAACGACGGGTCCACCCGGGACATCTCCATGCCGATCAGACCGCTCAGCAGATAGCTGCGCGGAGCCACACTCTGATCGTCGGCCCAGGTGCCGGTGATGTCGAGATCACGGATGGCCTGTTTCAGGCCCAGGGGACTCTCGGCCCGCTCCCACAGCTCGTTGGCGTGCGGCCGGACCTCCTCCGCCAGGAACTCCCTGACACGTTCCAGCTTCTTCCGTTCGTCGGCGTCCAGCAGATCCTTGACGTAGAAGAAGTCGCCCTCCACCGCCGCCGGTTCGATTCTCCGCGGTCGCACGGACATGACAGCCTCCTCGGCAGGTCGTCGCGTGGACCAGGCGGCACCGGGCCCTCTCCGTGGCCAGCGGCAGAACAGACGGCCGGACGGTCCGCGGTTCGTGGACCCGCCTGAGGACGTGAACCCGTGGGAGTCCCCGTGGCCGTGCCCGCCACCTGGACCACAAACCACTATGAACCCAATCGCTTCGCGCCGCTTCCTCACCGGGACGGGGCGGGACGAGACGGCCGGGAGCAGTGTCGAGGAGCTGCGAACCGCCTGGTCCGGCCGAGATTGCGGAGGGCGCCGGAGGCGTACCGGTGGCCGCTGGTGGCGCCTGCGCGGCCCGGCGGGGC
The DNA here is from genome assembly GCF_042721685.1 of Streptomyces sp. NPDC058459. Taxonomy (NCBI): domain Bacteria; kingdom Bacillati; phylum Actinomycetota; class Actinomycetes; order Kitasatosporales; family Streptomycetaceae; genus Streptomyces; species Streptomyces sp. NPDC058459. The sequence continues at coordinate 5,792 of NZ_JBHXLV010000252.1, forward strand.
TGGTGGGGGTCACGGCCCGCGCGGAGGGCCGGCGACGAGTTCACACCGGGGGGTGCGCGCGGCTGATGCCGGTGGACCGCCGGAGGTCACGGCGGTCGCGGCGGTCGCGGACCGTGGTGGCGAGGATGATCGCGGGGCCCAGCAGTGCCACAGCCGCGTTGGCGGTCGTGAGGGCGATCGCCTCACCGGCCGTGGCGCCCTCCAGGTGGGTGGCGTGGAACAGGAAGTGCGGCACGGAGAAGGTCGTGAAGCTCAGCGCGGCCGGAATGACGAAGTGCGCGTAGGGGCGCATGAACGCGATGACCAGCAGGAGCGCGATGCCGAGGGTGGCGCCGCCGAAGTCGCGGGCGTAGTGCTCGCTGAACGGCGGGGTCAGGTCCACGGTCGGGAAGTCGCGGTAGAAGCTCTCCGGCGCGATCGAGTTCCATCCGCCGACGACCAGCTCGTCGAGGAAGAGGGCCGCTAGCCCGATACGGATGAGGACGGTCATCGGCGTTGCTCCTTGGATCTTGCGGCCCGCGTGACGAGCCCGTGCGCACCACCGCGCAGCGACTACGGGTCATGACCGGGCGGCGCGCTGTTCTGTGAGGCGGTGTGGTCCGCCTCACGTTCCGGGGAACAGCCCGGTCATGACCTGTCGGACCGGCAGGCGGCATCAGCTCCCGGTCATCCGGTTCCCGCTGGGCGGCAACCCGGGCTCTTCGCGCATCGCGGCGGCGATGACCAGGCCCCGTCAGTCCGGCCTGACGCGGGGTCAGCCGGTGTCCCGCCTCCACAGGGTGAGCTTGTCGGGGTTCATCATCAGGCGCAGGTCCGTCACCAGGCCGGCCAATACGTCGAGCGTGGCGACACCGGTGATCCGTCCCTCGCTCCACAGAGCCAACCCGAGACCGTCGGAAGTCTGTTGATCGCGGACCTCGGTGCCCGGGTACCGCTCCAGCGCGCCGAACAGGAACCGAGCCACCCTGTCCGCGCCGAACACGGGCCTGCGGGCCGCGCTGACCCTGCCCCCGCCGTCCGAGCGCAGCACCACACGCGGGTCCAGGACCGCGATCAGGGCGGCGAGGTCGGCGCTGCGCGCCGCGGCGGCGAAGGCCCGGACCACCTTGTCGTGCTCGGCCCGGGACACGCTGCGGTTTCCGTCCTGTTCCACGCGGCGGCGGGCGGAGGCGGCGAGCTGGCGGCAGGCGGCGGAGCTGCGGCCCACGATGCCGGCGATGTCGTCGAACGGCAGGGCGAAAACGTCGTGCAGGACGAAGGAGACGCGCTCGGCGGGCGTCATCGACTCCAGCACCACCAGCAGGGCGGTGCTGATCGAGTCGTCCAGCGCCGCCCGCTCCGCGGGGTCACCGGCCGGGGAGCCCCCGGTGGCGAACGCGTAGGCGGGAATCGGTTCCGGCAGCCACGGGCCCGCATACCGCTCACGGCGCACGCGGGCGGAGTCCAGGACGTTCAGGCAGACGCGGCCGGCGGCCCGAGTCAGCCACGCCCGCGGTGTCTTGATCGCGTCCCGCTCCTCGTCGGTGAGCCGGAACCACCGCACGTAGGTCTCCTGGACCGCGTCCTCAGCCTCGGCCACGGTGCCGAGCATCCGGAACGCCAGCGCCAGCAGATGGCGGCGCGCACCCAGAACCTCGTCCTGTACCGCTTCACGTTCCTCGGGGCTCACTCGTCCTCCTCGCCCGACGACCTGATGCCCGGCCGGGATGTGAGGCCCGGAGAGAAGAGTGCGGCCCGGAGAGAAGAGCGCGGCCCGGCCTCACATTCCCGCCCGCTGCCTGGTCCTGAAGAGTATGAACAGCATCCGTCCCCGCACTCACGCCCCCGTCGACGGCCCCGGCACGTCGGAGGAGTCCCGATGAAGATCGTCGTCGCCGGGGCCACCGGCACACTTGGAAAGCATGTCGCGGACGCGGTCCGCACGGCCGGCCACGAGGCCGTCGCGATCAGCCGGGCATCCGGCTCCGACCTGGTCACCGGCTCCGGCCTCACGGAAACGCTGCGCGGCGCGGACGCGGTCATAGACGCCTCCGCCACGAGCAGCACCTCCGCCAGGAAGTCCGTCGCCTTCTTCACCACGGTCACGCGCAATCTCCTGGCCGCCGAACGCGAGGCGGGCGTGCCGCACCACGTCGCCATCTCCATCATCGGCGCGGCCCGGATCAACGCGAACTACTACGCGGGCAAGGCCGCCCAGGAAGAGATCCTGCGGTCATACAGCGGCGGCTGGTCGATGCTGCGCACGTCACAGTTCCACGAGTTCGTCCGCCAGATCCTCACCGCCGGCAAGGTGGGCCCGGTCCAGGTCGTGCCGAAGATGCTCTCGCAGCCGGTCGCGGCACGCGAGGTCGCCGGCGAGCTGGTCACGCTCGCCACCGGCCGCCCGCAGGGGCTGGTGCCCGACTTCGCCGGACCGCGCCGGGAACTGATGGCCGACCTGGTGCGGCGCTACCTGGCCACGACCGGAGTGAGCCGCCCCGTCCTCCAAGTCCCCCTCCCCGGAGCCTTCGGCCGCGGCATGCGCGACGGAACCCTGCTCCCGGAGCCGGGCACGCGCGCGGGCCGGCAGACCTTCGGCGCCTGGCTCGCCGACCAGGCCGGCTGACCGTGTGGCGCCGTATGGCCCCCCGCGTCGGGCCCGGGGCCGCACGGGTCGGCTCGCGCGGGCGGCAGTGTGGGGCCGGGGTATCCGCTGCCGGGCGTGCATCGACCCCCGGAGGCGGGAGGTGCAGGGTTCCCACTGCGAGCGCCTACGGGGGCCGATGACCTCCTTCGGGTACCCATGAAGTGCGTCCGGTACGCCCGCATCTCTCCGCGATGGCCGGTTCTCCCTCCAGTGGCCGAAACCAGTACTCCCGGAGAGTTCCCCGAGCAAGCGCCATGAGGG
>NZ_JBHXLV010000253.1:0-8624 GCF_042721685.1 Streptomyces sp. NPDC058459
GCTATCTGCTCGGCCTGCTGTCGGGCGTCGAACGCAAGAACTGCTGGCAGCTGGCCGAACAGGCCGGCCATGTCCGGCCCGGACCGATGCAGCGCCTGCTGCGTTACGCCCGCTGGGACGCTGATGCCGTCCGTGACGACCTACGCGCCTATGCCGTCGACCACCTCGGCACCGACGGCGCGGTGCTGATCGTGGACGAGACCGGCTTCGTGAAGAAGGGCCACGCCTCGGCGGGCGTGCAACGGCAGTACACCGGCACCGCGGGACGCATCGAAAACTCACAGGTCGGCGTGTTCCTCGCCTACGCCACCGATCGGGGACGGGCGTTGATCGACCGTCGGCTCTACCTGCCCGAACACTCCTGGTCCAACGACCCCGAGCGCCGCCGCGAGGCCGGGATACCCGAGGACGTGCAGTTCGCGACCAAGCCCCGCCTGGCCTGGGAGATGATCGAGACCGCGCTGGACGCCAGGATCACCGCCTCCTGGGTGACCGGCGACGAAGCTTACGGACAGGACCCTCATCTACGGCTTGCCTTGGAGGCACGCGAAACCGGCTACGTGCTGGCCGTCGCCTGCTCGACGAGAGTGCGGATCAACCAGGGCCGCGCCCCTGCCCGCGCGGACACCGTCGCCGGCCGTCTGCCCGCCACGGCCTGGCAACGGCACAGTGCCGGCAACGGCGCGAAGGGCCCGCGCTACTACGACTGGGCGTGGGTCCACATCGGGACTGGCAGCCACCGCCATCTGCTGATCCGCCGCAACCGGACCACCGGCGAACTCGCCTTCTACCGGTGCTGGTCACCCACCGAAGTGACGCTGGCAGAACTGGTCCGTCGCCGGTGCCCGCTGGGGCATAGAGGAGTGCTTCCAGGCCGCCAAGAGCCAGGTCGGGCTCGACCACTACCAGGTCAGGCACTGGACCTCATGGCACCGGCACATCACCTTCGCCATGCTCGCCCTAGCCTTCCTCACCGCCGTCGCCGTCGCACCCCACCGGCCAACAGAACCACACCACCCAACCCAAAAACATGAGCTGATACATCTGACCGTCCCGGAGATCCGTCGCCTGCTCACTGCGGCCCTCACTCCGCCGGCCATCGCCACGGCCAAACTGCTGCACTGGTCCAGTTGGCGCCGACACCATCAGTCAGCGGCTCGACGCAGTCACTACCGGCGACGATCTCTCAAGGAACCCACCAGATGGACCAGGAAGCCGCACTGAGGTAAGGCCGTTTCCCGGACAGCCGCTTCTACGCTTACCTGCGGGGCATGTGTGCGGCCGACTCAGCGGATCGTTGGAGCTGGTGGCGCGACCACTTCGCGCAGCTCGTCGGTGGCCTGAGCCATGAGCTGAGCGAGGGTGGTGTCCGGTTCGGCTAGCCAGCGGGGCATGGCGCGCCGGTGGATCGCCAGTACCACGTCGATGATGAAGCGTGCTTTTCCGGGCTCGACGCCGCGGCGCTCGAGCGCCGGTGCCAGCGCCTCGGCGATGTCGGCGAGCTTGATCAGATCGCGCTCGGCCAGTGCCGGGTTGGCGGCGATCACTCTTGCACGGCGCAGCAGGAACTCGCGTGGGCGGAAGATCCCCTCGGCGGTTCCCAGCGCGGTCAGCAGCGCCTCGATCGGGGTGAGGCCCGGGTCGGCCGCCTCGACCTGAGCAACGAGGTGGGCCTCGAGGCCGTTGCCGGCGAAGAGGACTTCCCGCTTGTCGGGGAAGTGCCGATAGAAGGAGCGCTCCTTCAGACCGGCGGCGCCTGCGATCTGCGCGACTGAGGTGCGCTCGAACCCCTGCGTCTCGAACAGCTCGAGCGCTGCGCGTTCGAGCCGGCCCTGTGCGTCAGATTCCCATCGCGGCATACCCACCAGCTTACGACAACAGAAGCTGTCATCAGCTGATACCCTCAATGACAACAGATGCTGTCATCAGCCAGGAGATCGTCATGAAGGCTCTGCAATTCGAACGGTTCGGCTCCCCGGACGTGATCGTGCTCCGCGACGTCCCACAGCCGGAGCCGGGACCCGGCCAGATCCGGATCGCCGTGCGGGCGTGCGGCCTGACACCGGCCGACTGGCACGTCGTCGACGGTCTCCTCGCCGACCATCTGCCGCCGCTGCCGCGCGGGCTCGGCCTTGAGGTCGCGGGTACCGTCGACGCGCTCGGCGAGGGCGTCGACGGCGTCCAGATCGGCGACCGCGTGTTCGGCCCGGCCACCTTCGACGGCCCGACGGCTGGCGCCGCCGAGTACGCGCTGATGCCGGCCTGGGCACGCATTCCCGAGGGCGTGAGCGCCCGGCAGGCCGCCGCGCTGCCGATGGCGGCCGAGACGGCGTGGCGCGCGCTCGACGACCTTGGCGTCCAGCCGGGTGAGGTGCTGCTCGTCCACGGCGCGGGCACCACCGTGGGTGAGGCGGCGGTGCGCTTCGCGCTGCACCGGGGTATTCGGGTGATCGCCACAGCCGGGCCGACTCGGGCCGCCGCCCTGGAAGAGATCGGCGCCCAGGTGACCACCTACGGCGAGGGCATGGCCGAACGCGTCAGTGCACTGACCTCAGGCCCCGTGGACCGCGCCCTGGACACCACGCCGACCGGGGGCCGGATCGACCGCGCCGACCAGCCCAGTCCGGCCGGCGGCTCGCTACCGACCTTGATCGAGCTGACCGGGGACCCCGACCGTGTCCTCACCGTCTCGGACTTCGCCGCCGCAGCCGAACTGGGCGTCCGCATCACCACCGAGATCCGTTACGACCAGATGAATGAGTTCGCCAGGCTCGCCGGCGAAGGCATCCTGGTCGTACCGGTCGCCCGCACCTACACCCTCGACCAGATCCAGGAAGCGGCCAAGCTCAGCCAATCCCGCCGCCCCGGCGGCAAACTCGTGCTCGTCCTGTGATCACCTTGCTGGCTTGGTCAGGCGAAAGGAGTCCACACACCCCGATGATCACACGGTGACCGCACCCGTTCCCGACCAGGGTCCCTGCAAGATCGCGAAGTCACACTGGAGTATTAGGCGGCCAAGTTGCTGTTCTTGCCGTGGAACTCTAATCACAAGATGGGCCGAAGCGCGTCCTGGATTCGCAGGTGACACAGGGCCTATGCTGTCCTAGTGTCCTGAGTCGTTAGTTCGCTTGCGGTTGTAGGGTGGGGCGGTGCCTGGTCCGAAGCCGTTGCCTCTGGAGTTGTCCGATCACGAACGCCGGGTACTGAGAGGCTGGTTGCGCAAGCAGACGGCGTCTCAGGCACTGGTGCTGCGGTCGAGGATCGTGCTCGCGTGCGCGGAGGGCCTGCCGAACGCGCAGGTCGCGGATGGCCTGGGCGTCTCGCGGGAGACGGTGCGCAAGTGGCGGTCCCGGTTCGTCGCGGACCGCCTGGAGGGCCTGGTGGACCAGCCACGTTCGGGAGCCCCGCGCAGGATCACGGACGAGCAGGTCGAGGCCCTGGTCGCCAGGACACTCGGCCAGACGCCGCCGACGGGTGACTCACACCGGTCGACACGTTCGATGGCCCAGGCGGCGGGGATGTCGCAGTCGGCTGTCTCGCGGATCTGGCGGGCGTTCGGCCTCAAGCCTCACATCGTGGAGACCTGGAAGCTGTCGACCGACCCGCAGTTCGTCACCAAGGTCCGCGACGTGGTGGGTATCTACCTGTCACCACCGGAGAACGCCCTGGTCCTGGCGGTGGACGAGAAGTCTCAGATACAGGCCCTGGACCGGACCCAGCCGGTGCTGCCGATGGCGCCGACCACGCCGGCGAAGATGACCCATGACTACGTCCGGCACGGCACCACCAGCCTGTTCGCCGCCCTGGACATCGCCTCCGGCTCAGTCATCGCCCAGCACCACCGCCGCCACCGCCACCAGGAGTTCCTCCGCTTCCTGAAGGTCATCGACGCCGCCGTCCCCCAGCACCTCGAACTCCACCTGGTCCTGGACAACCACGCCACCCACAAGACCGAACCGGTCAGGAAGTGGCTCCTGCGACACCCCCGCTTCCACCTGCACTTCACCCCCACCTCGGCATCCTGGCTCAACCTCGTCGAACGCTGGTTCGCCGAGCTGACCTGCCGCAAACTCCGCCGCTCGGCCCACCGCAGCGTCATCGAACTCGAACGCGACATCCGCCGCTGGATCAACGAGTGGAACAAGAACCCCAAACCGTTCATCTGGACGAAGACCGCCGACGACATCCTCGACACCCTCGCCGCATACTGCACACGAATTAACGACTCAGGACACTAGATCGTTGACCCAAGTCCGTATCGCGTCCGCAGCAAGCCCGCCCTCTCCATCGCGCATGGAGTAGTCGCGGAACCACGGAGAGAGCTTCTGTCGGACGAGCTTCCGATACTCGGCCTTCGTGTCGCCCTGTACCCCGGTGAGCTGATCTATGTGGCGGAGGGCGAACGGTTCGAACATCTCCTCCGGTGTGCGGACGTTCTCCACGAACCCTTGACCGCGTATCCAGCCAGGGGGCCATTGCTGTCCGTGGCCGTCCACGAGATTCTTGAACTTCTCCGCCGACGGCTCATCGTCGAAGGACTCGGACGCTCTGCTACCGCTGCGGGTGCCTCCCGCGCGCCAGCGAACGACGTAGCTGGACTGTCCGTCACGCCTTTGCTTGACCTCGATGTACGCCATGCTCAGGACTGTAAATGAGGTCTGGTGCCCACTTCGTGCCCACCAGAACAGTAAAAAAGACCCCCTGACCGGCGTTTCCGCAGGTCAGGGGGTCTATAGCGTTGTGCCCCCAACGGGATTCGAACCCGTGCTACCGCCTTGAAAGGGCGGCGTCCTAGGCCGCTAGACGATGAGGGCTATCGGCCCGCCTGGGCGCCGCATCGCGACGCGTCGGGGACGTCTGAAGCATAGGGGATCGCGAGCGGTATGGGCAAAACCCTTCGCCCCCGGCAGGACACCGGGCCGCGGTTCAGCGCTTCACCAGCTGCCGGCTGACCTCCGCCGTGGTCCGCCCGAGACCGCCCAGCCTGGTCGCGTCCCATGCCTGGAACTGCCGGATGTCCCGGTCCAGGTAGAGCACCGACGCCTCGGTCGGCGCCGGGTACCGGCCCTCCACCACGCGCGGTCCGCTGCCTCCCGTGGAGCCCTCGCGGCGCAGCCGGGTGCGCAGCGGAAGGACCTTCATGCCCCGGGTGCGCAGAAGCCCGCAGAGCGGCAGGTGCACCGTGCCGTCGGTCTCGGTGGCGGCCCTCGGTTCGTAGGCCACCGCGCGGGGCGGTGGTTCAGCCCCAGCCCAGTTCGTGCAGCCGGGCGTCCTCGATGCCGAAGTGGTGGGCGACCTCGTGGACGACGGTGACGGCCACCTCGTGGACCACCTCGTCGGCGGTCTCGCAGTACCGCAGGGTGGGGCCCATGTAGACGCTGATGCGGTCGGGGAGCACCCCGGCGTACCACTCACCGCGCTCGGTGAGCGGGGTGCCCTCGTACAGCCCGAGCAGCTCGGGGTCGTCGGCGGAGGGTTCGTCCTCCACGAAGACGGCCACGTTGTCCATGACCCGGGTCAGTTCCGGCGGGAGCCGGTCCAGGGCCTCGCTCACCAGCTCTTCGAACCTGTCGCGTGTCATCTCCAGCACACGGCCATTGTCCGGGACCCGCGCCCGCCGCGGGAGGTGTACGCGCGGGCGGGCTCGACGGGCGGCGTGTCCTCCTGCGGGCGGCGGGAGTTGGGCAGGGCGTTCCCGTTCCCCGCTGTCGGAGGTGGCCGTCGTGCGTCGCTCGTACCTACCCGTCCGTCTGGTCGTCGCGGTGCTGGCCGTGGCCGCCGCCTCCGGCTGTGTGCGCGTCGGCGACGACGTGGGCCCCGCCCGTACCCCGCACTCCGCCGCCCAGCGGGAGGGGGCGGCCTCCGGGGGCGGGCCGGTGTCCGGGGGCGGCGGTGTGGAGGCGGACGAGGAGGGCCGGGGCGACGGCAAGCACGGGCGCGGCGGCAAGAAGAAGCGGCACGGGGAGTCGGCCTCCGCCTCGGCGGACGAGCGCGAGCCGGGCCGGGACTCGGAGGCGCCGTCCGAGCCGGGGCAGACGGTGCTGCCCGGTGAACCGGTGCCGACCGGGGAGCCGACGCCGCCTCCGGTGTCCTCCGCGCCGCCCGAGCCGCCCGTGTCGACCCCGCCGCCGGTGGAGTCCGAGCCGCCGTCGGCCGAGCCGTCGTCGTCGGCCCACGAGGACCCCGCCCCGCAGCTCGGCGGACGGGTTCCGCTGCCCGTCGTACGCGTCGGAGTCTGAGGCTCCGGGGGGCGTCGGACCGCCTCTGACGTGCCGGTTTGCCATTGGGGGTGGGGGGTGCGTATGGTAGTAGATCGTTTGATCCCATTTGCCCGGCGCCATCGCAGAGCGCGCCGTGTGGCGCGTACTCTCCCTTGCCGTGACGGACCGCATTGAGGCGGTTGTGTTGAGCGAATCACGGAGTTGACGGGCGCGTGCCGAGAGACTCCGGAAGGTTTCGCATTCGCATGTCCGTTTCCAGTACTGACCAGTTCGTCGTGCCCGAGAACCCCGAGGACGCCACCGTCCTCGTGGACGAGGCCAACGAGGTCACCGCTGTCGTCGAGGCCGAAGAGGCCGCCGACACCACCCCCCAGATCACCTTCGCCGACCTCGGTCTGCCCGAGGGCATCGTGCGCAAGCTCGCGCAGAACGGCGTGACCACCCCGTTCCCGATCCAGGCCGCGACCATTCCGGACGCCCTGGCCGGCAAGGACATCCTCGGCCGCGGCCGCACCGGCTCCGGCAAGACCCTCTCCTTCGGTCTGCCCGCCCTGGCCACGCTGGCCGGCGGCCGCACCGAGAAGAAGCGCCCGCGCGCCGTCATCCTGACGCCGACCCGCGAGCTGGCGATGCAGGTCGCCGACGCCCTCCAGCCCTACGGTGACGTGCTCGGCCTGAAGATGAAGGTCGTCTGCGGCGGCACCTCGATGGGCAACCAGATCTACGCCCTGGAGCGCGGCGTCGACGTCCTCGTCGCCACCCCGGGCCGCCTGCGCGACATCATCAACCGTGGCGCCTGCTCGCTGGAGGACGTCCAGATCGCGGTCCTCGACGAGGCCGACCAGATGTCCGACCTGGGCTTCCTGCCCGAGGTCACCGAGCTGCTCGACCAGGTCCCGGCCGACGGCCAGCGCATGCTGTTCTCGGCCACCATGGAGAACGAGATCTCCACGCTGGTCAAGCGCTACCTGACCGACCCGGTCACGCACGAGGTCGACAGCGCCCAGGGCAACGTCACGACCATGTCGCACCACATCCTCATCGTGAAACCCAAGGACAAGGCGCCGGTCACCGCCGCGATCGCCTCCCGCAAGGGCCGCACGATCATCTTCGTCCGCACCCAGCTCGGCGCCGACCGCATCGCCGAGCAGCTCCGCGAGTCCGGTGTGAAGGCCGACGCGCTGCACGGCGGCATGACCCAGGGCGCCCGCACCCGGACGCTGGCCGACTTCAAGGACGGCTACGTCAACGCGCTCGTCGCCACCGACGTCGCCGCGCGCGGCATCCACGTCGACGGCATCGACCTGGTCCTGAACGTCGACCCGGCGGGCGACCACAAGGACTACCTGCACCGCTCCGGCCGTACCGCCCGCGCGGGCCGCTCCGGCACGGTCGTCTCGCTGTCCCTGCCGCACCAGCGCCGCCAGATCTTCCGGCTGATGGAGGACGCGGGCGTCGACGCCGCGCGCCACATCATCCAGGGGGCCGGTGCCTTCGAGCCGGAGGTCGCCGAGATCACCGGCGCCCGCTCCATGACCGAGGTGCAGGCCGAGTCCGCGGGCAACGCCGCGCAGCAGGCCGAGCGTGAGGTGGCCCAGCTGGTGAAGCAGCTGGAGCGCGCCCAGCGCCGCGCCGGTGAGCTGCGCGAGGACGCCGACCGCCTGGTGGCGCGGGTCGCCCGCGAGCGCGGCGAGGACCCGGAGGCCGCCGTGGCCGAGGCGCAGGCGGCGGCCGAGCAGGCCGTGGCCGAGGCCGCCGTCGAGGCGGAGCGTCCGGCGGCGCGCGAGCCCGAGCGCGACGAGCGCCCGGCGGGCCGGGAGCGCCGCTCCTTCGACCGCGACCGTGGCGACCGCCGTGACGACCGTGGCGGCCGTGGCTTCGAGCGTCGTGACGACCGTGGCGGCCGTTCCTTCGAGCGCCGCGACGACCGCGGCGGTTTCCGCCGTGACGACCGTGGTGGCGAGCGCCGCGACGACCGTGGCGGCCGCAACTTCGAGCGCCGTGACGACCGTGGTGGCCGTTCCTTCGAGCGCCGCGACGACCGTGGCGGCGAGCGCCGTGACGAGCGCCGTCCGTCCAACCAGGACCGTGGCGACCGTGGTTTCGAGCGCCGCGACGACCGTGGCGAGCGTGGTTTCGAGCGCCGCGACGACCGCGGTGGCTTCCGCCGTGACGACCGTGGCGGCCACCGGGGCAGCGACCGCCCCTTCAACCGTGAGCGCCGCGACGACCGTCCGGGCTTCCGCCCCGCCGGCCATGACCGTCCCTCCGGCCGCCGTGACGACCACCGCGGCAACGGCTCCTCCTTCGGCCGCCGCGACGACAAGCCCCGCTGGAAGCACAACGGCTGACCTCGTGTGAGGACCGATTGAGCAGGGCCCGTACGGCACTTCGGTGCGGTAC
>NZ_JBHXLV010000254.1:0-8490 GCF_042721685.1 Streptomyces sp. NPDC058459
GCTCAAGCCCGGCCGCGAGCTCCACACCAACGTGGAGTTCTACGCGGGCGTGGTCATGGAACTGTGCGGGATCCCGCGCGAGATGTTCACCCGCGCGGAACCAGGACGAGACGTGGCCGCTGGAGTGCGGCTGCGTCGGCCAGGAGACCACCGGCGCCGGCGGCCTCGCCAAGGCGCTGCGGACCGTGCCCGTCGTCCTGGACATCGCCGAACGGGTGCGCCGCACCAACCCGGACGCCTGGATCATCGACTTCACCAACCCGGTCGGCATCGTCACCCGCGCTTTGCTCCAGGCCGGGCACAAGGCGGTCGGCCTGTGCAATGTGGCGATCGGCTTCCAGCGCAAGTTCGCGGGCCTCCTCGGCACGGCCCCCGAGAAGATCCATCTGGACCACGTAGGGCTCAACCACCTCACCTGGGAGCTGGGCGTGCGCCTGGGCGGCCCGGACGGCGAGGACGTGCTGCCGACCCTGCTGGCCCAGCACACGGAAGCCGTCGCGGCAGACCTCAAGATGCCCCGCACGCTGCTCGACCGGCTCGGCGTCGTCCCCTCCTACTACCTGCGCTACTTCTACGCCCATGACGAAGTGGTACGGGAGCTCGGCACCAAGCCGTCCCGGGCCGCCGAGGTCGCGGCGATGGAGAAGGAGCTGCTGGCGATGTACGGCGACCCCACGCTGGACACGAAGCCCGAACTGCTCGCCAAGCGCGGCGGCGCGTTCTACTCCGAAGCCGCCGTCAACCTGGCAGCATCCCTGCTCGGCAACTCGCCGGGCATACAGGTCGTGAACACCTTGAACAACGGCACCCTGCCCTTCCTCCCCGACGACGCGGTCGTAGAGGTGCAGGCCATGGTGGACGGTGCCGGCGCCACTCCCCTGGTGATCCCGCAGCTCGACCCCCTGTACGCAGGGCTGATAGCGAATGTGAGTGCCTACGAGGACCTGGCTCTGGACGCGGCCCTGCGCGGCGGACGTGACCGCGTCTTCAAGACCCTGCTGGCCCACCCCCTCATCGGCCAGTACGCGATCGCCGACGACCTCACCGACCGGCTGGTCGCCCACAACCGGGAGCACCTGGCATGGGCGTGACCACCACGGAGAGAGCCGCCGTCCTCGCCGTCGACGCGGGCAACAGCAAGTCCGACGTCGCTCTGCTGAGCGCGGACGGCACGTTGCTGGGCGCGGCCCGTGGCGGCGGGTTCCAGCCGCACCTGGTAGGCATCACCGCGGCGCTCGACACGCTCGCCGCGGTGATCTCCGAAGCATGGGAGCGCGCCCGCGTCGCCGGGGTCCTGAAGGGGACCGTCGATCACGTCTCCGCGTGCCTGGCCAACGCGGACTTCCCGGCCGAGGAAGAGGCTCTCGCCGCTGCGATCAGCGACCGGGCGTGGGCACAGTCGGTCACCGTCCGCAATGACACCTTCGCCCTGCTTCGCACGGGCGCCGAGGAGTCGCGCGGGGTAGCTGTGGTGTGCGGCGCGGGCATCAACTGTGTGGGAATGCTCCCTGATGGCCGCACGGCCCGCTTCCCGTCCATCGGCCACATCTCCGGAGACTGGGGTGGCGGGGTCGGGCTCGCGGAGGAAGCGATGTGGTACGCCGCCCGAGCCGAGGACGGCCGAGGTGATCCCACCGCGCTCGCCCGGGTCCTGCCCGCGCATTTCGGCCTGGACTCCATGCACGCCCTGATCGAGAACGTTCACCTGGGACGGATCAGACCGGGATGGCGACACGAGGTCAACCCACTCTTGTTCGCTACCGCGAATAATGGTGACGCGGTGGCGGCAACGCTCGTCGAGCGCCTCGCGGAGGAGGTCGCCGCACTGGCCGGGGTCGCCCTCGCACGCCTCGACCTGCTCCACGAGAGGGTCACCGTCGTCCTGGGGGGCAGCATTCTGGCCGCCGGGCACACAGCGCTCGACGACCGCATCACCACCCTGCTCAGCGCACGCGCGCCCAAGGCGGTTCCGCGAGTGGTCACAGCGCCACCGGTCCTCGGCGCAGGGCTGCTCGGCCTTGACGCCCTGGGCGCACCACAGGAGGCGCGAGTACTCCTGCGCTCGGCATACGGCGAGTAGCCAGTTCCGCAGGGGGGCCGAGCCCAGGGAGCGGCCATCGCACAACGGTCGGGAAGTCCGACGGCCGAGCGGTGGCCGCGACCCGGGCTAGCCCGGGAACACCGGCCAGGGTCGGCCGATGGCACGGAGAGCGGACGGGGCTCCGCTTGAGCGCACTTCCCCGCCCGAGCGGTTACGCCCGCCCCGGTCCGGTCCGGCGCCGGGTTCAAGAACGGCATCCTGGTCGAGCGCGAGGAGGCCGCGTAGTCAGGGGCCGGCAGGTCAGCCGGCGAAACCACCGTTGCTCTTCAGTAGTTGCCCGTTGATCCACTGCCCTCGCGGTGAGCACAGGAAGTCCACCAGATCAGCGGTGTCCTGCGGGCTGCCCGGACGTCCCAGCGGTGTCCGGCGCAGTACGTGATCGCGGATGTCGTCGGACATCCAGCCGGTGTCGATCGGGCCGGGGTCGATCACGTTGGCAGTGATCCCGAGGTGAGCGAGTTCGTGGGCGGTGGCGAGGGTGATGCGGTCGAGAGCGCCCTTGCTCGCCCCGTAGGGCAGGTTGCCGACGGTGTGGTCGCTGGTGAGGGCGAGCACGCGTCCGGTTCCCCGGGTTCCTCGGAAGCGTCGGCCGAACTCACGGATCAGCAGCCAGGAGGCACGCGCATTGACCGCGAAGTGGCGGTCGAAGCTCTCCGGGGTGGTGTCGAGCAGGCCGGAGTCCACCGACTCGCAGTGGCACATCACCAACGCGCAGACGTTGCCGAGGCGCTTCTGGGCTTGGTCGAAGACTCGCCCTGGGGCCTCAGGATCGGCGAGGTCCGCCTCGATCGCCACCGTGTCGGCGCCCCGCTCTTCCAGGGCCGTTGCGATGGTTTCCGCGGCGTCAGTCTCGGCGCCCCAGGCCATGCGCGCGTCGTACAGCGTCCAGTAGGTGAAGGCGACATTCCAGCCCGCTTCGGCCAGTCGGCGGGCGATCCCCGCACCGATCCCGATGGACCGGCCGACGCCGGTCACCAGCGCGACCGGTCTGGCGGCGTCGAACAGCGGCTTCTCATCAGCGGTCGTCACGAGACGCAATCGTTCGGCCTCCTACAGGGGAACGGCAACCCGATTTTCCTTTACCTCACCCACAGGTCTTGGCGATTGCTCTCCTGGACGAGCCCGTGCAGCAGCGCGTTTGATCCTTCCGATGCATGCCGACCTCGCGCTGTCCGGTTCGGGGCACCTGCGGTCGCCCCGAACCGGCTGAAGGCCGAGAACCCGGTCCGTTCGTCGCCGGTGTCACGCGCCGTCCGGCAGCGAGAGCCTGCCGACGACGTCCCATCGGTAGGCCCCCGGCTCACGGTGCATGGTCACCAGCTCGACGGACTCCACGCGCACGGTCTAGGTGGGGAGAGCGCGCATAGGGACCAGCGCAGCCCGCACGCTCGACCGTGCCGATGCGACCCAGGGTGAGGTGGATTCCGCCGGCTGGTATGGGGTCGTAGGGGAAGGGGGCGACAACTGACTGGAGCTGGGCGATCTGGCCGTTGAAGGCGGCGTCGGGGAAGGTCAGGAGCCAGTAGTAGGCGTGGGTGCCGGCGCCCCAGCCGGGGCGCTGCCAGTGATCCGCTACTTCGTGGATTTCCTCGAACGCGGCCCAGTCGTGAGCCGCGACCACGTCGGGGTCGTCGGGGTCCGTGGGCGGGTCGACGGGGAAAGCGGCGGGGTGTGACTCAAGCATCGGCACGAAGCGTCCTCCTCGCGTCGGGCAGGACATGGTGACAGCCGCGGCAGACCTGTGGCGCGGCGTGGGCCCGCCACCGCTTCCACGGTCGGATGCGGCCACGACGGTGCTGACGCGCGGGACGGCGAAGTGGCCGGCCCCGCTGTTTCCCGGCGACGGCCTAGGCGTGCGGCACGGGCGAAGCAGTGCCGCCCTACGTGGCCAGATCAGCCCGCGAGGACCCGGCCTGGTGCCCGGTTTGGCCGACTCATGCCGCCCAGGCAGCGGCTCCCCCGGCGGCGTAAGGAGAGGTCGGTGACCGCAGGACCTCACACCTCTGTGGCGTCTTCTTCACCAGTCCAGTATGAACCTTACGCCAACGTTGTTGTGGGGTAAGGAATCTGACAGAGCGTCATGATCTCCGGTGATACGCTTCGTGCACATGCCATATGAGCTTTCGTTTCGGCATGTCTACCCCCAGCGGGCTCTCCGGGCGGTGACGTCCGCCCACGGCCGAGGGCCCGTTTGGACAGGTTCCGAGAGCTGGACTCCAGCCGCTCAAAGAGAGTCACATGACGAATTTTTGGCATAACCCGGCAGTCTGGGCGCTTGTCGTCGGCGTCGCTGTCGCCATCTGGGTGATCACCCGCCAGCGAAAAACGATCAATGCGCTGCGCCACGAGAAGCAGGGTGTGCAGGGTGAGCTGTCCGGATCGCGGGGCGAGGTCGCTCACCTCGAGTCCACGGTCACCGATCTGCGCAGCGGCTACGACGAGGTGGTCCGCCAGGCGAAGGAAGAGGCGGAAAACGCCACCAACACCGTACTGAAATCGGCCATGCGGACCCTCCAGGGCCTCGCCGTGGAGCAGCAGCGGGCCATTTCCGGGCTGCAGAAGAAGTACGGCGACTCCGCCGTGTTGCGGGACATGCTGGACATCGACCACATGAACTCGCAGTTCAACCGGCGTGCGCAGTCCATCGGTGTGCTGTGCGGAGGATGGCTTGGCCGGCAGCGGGAGGCCGCACCGGTTCATGACGTGATCCGCGGAGCGCAGGGCCGCATTCGGGCCTACCAGCGCGTGGACATCGCCTCGCGGGTCGACTTCGCGGTGACCAGCCGTGCCGTTGAGCCGATCGCGCTGGCGGTGGCCGAGCTGCTCGACAACGCCACCAGCTACTCCGATCCGTCCACCACGGTCGACGTCGAGGTGCGGCCAGTGCCCACCGGCATCGTCATCGTGATCGATGATGCCGGCGTGGGCATGAGTGAGGAAGAAAGGACGAACGCCACCGCTCTGCTGTCCGGCGGGTCCGCGGTGCACGTCTCCGAGCTAGGCAACCCGCCCAAATTCGGGTTCGCGGTGGTCGGTGCCCTGTGCGCCAGGTTCGGGTTCACGGTCACCATCGACAGCACCTCTCCCTACGGCGGTGTCCGCGCGGTGGTGAGGGTGCCCAAGGAGTTGCTGACCGACATGCCGGAGCCCAAGAGGCCCACGACCACACACGAGGTCAATGCCACCGCGGTGAGCCAGGGTTCGGTTCCCGCAACGACAGAGGACGGGCTGCCCCGGCGGCGCAGCAAGCGCGGTATGGCGCTCGTGGCGGACAGCGACAGCAAGCCGGACGAGGCGCCGTCGGCCCGGTCAGCAGAGGCACGGGTCGCGGCCATGGGCGCTTTTCAGCGTGGCACTCTCAGCGGCCGAAGTGCACGGGTGCCGGCCGCCGATCGCGATACCACTGCCGATTCACACGAAGGATTCGATGCCCCGTGAGTAGCGACGAGCTGTCCTGGATGCTCGAGGACGCGCTGAAGATCCCGCACGCCCTCCACGCGGTCCTGATCTCTGCCGACGGCCTCCAGATGTCCCGTACCGCCGAGATCCATCGGGACGACGCCGACAAGGTGGCCGCCGCCGTGAGCGGACTGCAGTCGCTCAGCCGGTCCGTCTCCTTCTTCTGCGGTGACCACGGAGTGAACTGGCGCCAGACCCTGATCGAATTCGACGGAGGCTGGGTGTTCCTGAACGCCGCGGGCGGCGGCAGCTACCTCGCCGTGGCGGCGTCGGCCGAGGTCGATATGCAGGTCATCACCTACCGGATGCAGCAGCTGGTCAGCCGGCTGGGCAAGGCCATGTCGACCGGCCTGCGCGGCGACGCGGTCACCTCATGACGGACCCCGGCCGCGGCGAGCCCGAGTTCGTGTCCGAGACCGGCGAATTAGTCCGGCCCTACGTCATCACCCGTGGCCGTGAGCTGCCCGAAGAAGGGGAGTTCGCCCTCATCACCCTGGTGACGACGGCCACCGACGAGCAGCAGCGCCCCCAGCGGCTCTCGCCCGAGGAGCAGCAGATCCTGGACATGTGCTCCAGCGGTTACCTCTCAGTCGCCGAGATCGCCGCGCACTCGCAACTGCCCCTGGGCGTCGTGAAGGTTTTGCTCAGTTCCCTCGCCGAGGCGGGTCATCTCATCACCCGGGCGCCGGTGCCCTCGACCCGTTTCGCCAACAAGGCATTGCTTCAGGAGGTGCTCGATGGCCTCAAGGCTCTCTCTGTCTGAGGACGCCTACGTGCGCAGCGGCGCACAGCAGACCGCGGTGAAGATCCTCGTCGTCGGGCACTTCGCCGTCGGCAAGACCACCCTGATCGGCTCGCTGTCCGAGATCACCCCGCTGTCCACCGAGGAGAAGATGACGACGCTCTCGGAGCGCGTCGACGACCTCAAAGGGGTACAGGGGAAGACCACCACCACGGTCGCCCTGGACTTCGGTCGCCTCACCCTCAGCGAGCGCATCGTCCTTTATCTGTTCGGCTCGCCCGGCCAGCAGCGTTTCGTGAATCTGTGGGACGACATGGCCCGGGGAGCGCTGGGGGCCCTGGTCCTGGTGGACCCCGAGCGCCTGGCCGATTCCTTCGAGGTCATGGATCTGGTCGAGAGCTACGGCCTCGACTTCGCTGTGGCCATCAACCAGTTCGACGGCGGCAAGGTCCACGCCCCGGAAGCCGTCCGGGAAGCGCTTGACCTGCTGCCCGACACACCTGTCGTCACCATCGACGCGCGCGACAAGAAGTCGAGCGTGAACGCCCTGATCACCATGGTCCGCTATCTGCAGAAGCGCGCCGCCCTGGAGCACGCATGACAACGCCGCCCGTACCTCCGCCCGGCTGCCCCGCACACGGCAGCGGGCAGCGCATACCCCTGGACAGCGCCGAGTTCGCTGCCAACCCGCACGCCTACTACCGCTATATGCGCGAGCTGGGCCCCACCGCGCCGGTCACCATCGCCCCCGGCGTGGAGGCGACGCTGGTGACCGACTACAACGCCGCCCTGGAACTCCTCCAGGACTCGACCACCTTCCGCAAGGACTCCCGCCGCTGGCGTGCGCTGAACGAGGGCCGCGTCAGTCCCGACAGCCCGGTCCTGCCGCTCCTGGCCTACCGGCCGAACGCGATGTTCACCGACGGCGCCGAGCATGTGCGGCTGCGCCAGGCCATCACCGACTCCTTCGCCCGCGTCAGCAACAAACGGCTGGCCGGGATGGTGAGCCAGGCCGCCCAGTTCCTCATCAACCAGTTCAGCGCCCGCGGCAGCGCCGACCTGCTCAGGGACTACGCGCAGCAGCTCCCGCTGTACGTGTTCAACGAGCTGTTCGGCTGCCCGGCGGAAATCGGCGACCGGGTACTGTTCGGCATCTCCGGCATGTTCGACGGCGTCAACGCCGAGCAGGCGAGCCAGGTCCTGCTCGGGGCGGTCGGCGAACTGGTGGCGCTCAAGCGCGCGCGGCCCGGCGAGGACATCACGTCCTACCTGATGCAGCACCCAGCGCAGCTGAACGACGAGGAGCTGGCGCACACGCTGGTGCTGCTCCTCGGTGCGGGCGGCGAACCCGAGGGCAACCTGATCGGCAACAGCTTCTACACGATGCTGACCAATGAGGAGTTCGCGCGCTTCGGGCAGTTCGACAGGGCCCTGGACGACACTCTGTGGCGCAACGCGCCGATGTCCAACTACGCGCCTCACTACCCGGTCGACGACACGGACGTGGCCGGCGACAAGGTGCACGCCGGTGAACTGGTGCTGGTGTCCTTCGGCGCCGCCAACACGGCGCTCGCTGACCGGGGCGCCGACACCCGGGGTCACCTCGCCTGGAGCGCGGGTCCGCACGCCTGCCCGTCGAAGGACCCGGCGCGGCTGATCGCCTTGACCGGCCTGGAGACGCTGTTCAACGCCTTGCCCGACGTGGAACTCGCGGTCCCCGCGGACAGTCTCACCTGGCGTCCCGGTCCCTTCAACCGGGCTCTGGCCTCCCTCCCCGTCCGTTTCAGCGCGGTGACCCCGCGCCCGGCGGCCGTACCGGAGCCGGCCGCCGCGCCCCGCGACCAGGCACTCCCCTACACGGGGCCCGCCGCCGGGCCTGCGGCACCTCAGCTCACCGGTAGGCCGGGACGCTGGAGCAGCTTCATGCGGTGGCTGACGGGCCAGTAGCCCACACCCGCTGCGACGCATGTGACACAGGCAGTTGATGGAGTCTGCATGAGAGATCAACTTCCTGGGTAGGACGGCGCGGAGTGTCTGGAGCGACACAAGTAGAAGGAGAGGCAGTGGACCTCGCAAGCACCTCCGCGCCCCGTTCCACCGGCGACCGGCCGGGCCAACGACGCACCACCCCTCACAGAAGACACCTTGGCGGGGGCGGTGACACTGATCATGCGCCGGACCGGATACC